>CAMBCD010000213.1 GCA_945863085.1 Bordetella parapertussis | reverse complement strand
ATTCCCAGCGCCAACGATTACACCAATTCGGTGGATTACGAGGGCGAACTGACCGTGGTCATGGGCGAGGGCGGGCGCAACATCACGCAGAAAAACGCCTACAAACATGTCTACGGCTACACCATCATCAACGACGTCACCGCGCGCACATTGCAGAACCGCCACAAGCAGTGGTTCCTCGGCAAAAGCCCGGACGGTTTCTGCCCGATGGGTCCGTGCATCGTCACTGTCGATGAAATCAAGGATGTCACACAATTGCGGCTGACCACCAAGGTCAACGGCGAACTGCGCCAGGACGCCTTTGTCAGCCAGCTGATCTTCGACATTCCGCGGCTGATCGAGGATCTGTCCAAGGTCATGACCCTGGAACCGGGTGACCTGATCGCCACCGGCACCTGCGCCGGTGTCGGCATCGGTTTTAATCCGCCCAAGTACCTGAAACCCGGCGACCACGTGGCCATCACCATCGAACCCATCGGCACTCTCGAGAATCCGGTGGCCTAGGCGATGCGATGAGATTCGTCAGGTACAGGCGCAACGGCGCGCTGCGTTTGGGTGCGCTGGATGGTGACGACGTGGTTGACCTTCTGGACGCGGCGCCGAATGGCATCGCAATTGAAGTGCTCGCTGCGTTTGCCGACATGACGCGGCTGATCGCAGCCGGAGCGGAGGGCATCAGGGTGGCGAAGGCTGCGCTGCGGTCGGCGGGCAAGGCGGCGCGCACTCCGCTGGCCGGAGTGAAGCTGCTGGCACCGCTGGTTCCGTCGCTGATCCTGTGCAGCGGTGAAAATTACTGGGATCACCGCGAGGAAAAACCCGAAGTCACGCGCAAGGATCCGGAGTTTTTCCTGAAAACCGGGCTCGGCGTGATCGCCCACGGTGACGACATCGTGTCTGATCCGCGGGTGACCAAAAAACTGGATTACGAAACCGAACTGCTGATCGTCATCGGCAAGGCCGGGCGCCATATTCCGGCATCCCGGGCGCTGGAGCATGTTTACGGTTACAGCGTCATGAATGATGTCACCGCGCGCGACCGTCAGGTCACGCTGCGCCCCGACGGTTCTTCGGTGTACAACCTCGGACCGGGCAAGAATTTCGATACCT
Source organism: Bordetella parapertussis (assembly GCA_945863085.1). Next base: position 4,062 of record CAMBCD010000213.1, on the reverse strand, counting down.
GCGCACCGATCGGCCCGGCACTGGTGACCGCCGATGAAGTCCCTGATCCGCAGGCGCTCGCCCTGAAGACACTGGTCAATGGTGAATTGCGGCAGAGTAATGTCACCGGAAAAATGATCTGGACCTGCGCACAGCTGGTCGAGTTTTTTTCGACCTTTGTCACACTGCAGCCCGGGGTGGTGATTTCCACCGGAACGCCGGGCGGCACCGCCTGGGGCAGCGATGCCGAACTCGGCGGCAAGAAACCGATGCGCAAGGACGTGGTGACCGCGGGCGGATACCTGCAACCCGGGGATGAAGTGGTTTGCGAGATCGAAAAGGTTGGTCGTCTGGTGAACAGGGTGGTTGCGGCAGCCTGAAAAAAGAGTTGAAAATAAGCTGATGCGTCAAAACCAATAACGGAGGAGAACACCATGAAGCAGATCGTGATTGCCCTGGTCGGGGCATTTTTTGCTGTAGCTGCGCAGGCGCAGGAGTTCCCCAGTCGTCCGATCAGCATGATCGTGCCGTTCCCGCCGGGTGGCGTGGCCGACATCACCGGCCGGCCAACGGCGGCGGCACTGGAAAAAATCCTCAGGCAGCCGGTGTCCATCACCAACCGCCCGGGCGCCGGCGGTGCGGTGGGCAACGCCGCGGTGGCCAATGCCAAGCCCGACGGTTACACGGTGCTGATGGCGCTGTCGAGCATTACGGTGATTCCCGAAGCGGACAAGCTGTTCGACCGCAAGTCGGCGTATTCACTGGATCAACTGGCGCCGGTGGCATTGATTTCCGCCGACCCGGTGATTCTGGTGGTGCATCCTTCGCTGCCGGTGAAAACGCTGAAGGAGGTCATCGCGCTGGCGCGCAAGCAGCCGGGTGAACTGTCGTTCTCGTCTTCCGGTGTTTACGGCGCACTGCACATGCCGATGGAAATGTTCATGCATGCAGCCAAGCTGAAAATGCGCCACGTGCCGACGACCGGCGGCGGACCTGCGATCACACAGCTGCTGGGCGGCCATGTCACCATGACTGCCGGCGGTCCTGCCGCGATCAGCGGCCACGTCAAGGCCGGCAAGATGCGCACCATCGTCAGCTGGGGGGCGGAGCGCCATCCGAATTACCCGGATGTGCCTACGTTCAAGGAGCAGGGTTACGACATCGTCTATTACATCTGGGCGGGGATGTTTGTGCCCGCGGCGACGCCGGCACCGGTGCTCAAGGTGTTGCGCGACGCGACGCGGCAGGCCGTGGCCGATCCCGATTTCAAAAACCAGATGGCCAAGCTGAATTCACCGGTGCGGTACCTGGATGCGCCGGAGTTTGCCAAATACCTGGATGCCGATGCCAAACGCCTGGCGGCCGTGGTGAAAATCGTCGGCAAGGTCGGCGGTTAACCCGTCATGACCGGGGGCCGCATCAAAAGCGACCGTATCAAAAGCGGCGGTATCAAAAGCGACCAGGTTTCCGGTCTGATGCTGGCCGCGCTGGCGGCCTGGATCTGGTGGCTGAACCGCGAATTCCCGGTGGGCACGCTGGCTGAACCCGGTCCCGGTTATGTGCCCCTGCTGCTGGCGATTGCGCTGGGCGGCATCGGCCTGTTGATCACCGCGTTCGGCAGCCGCGCGACGGCATTGCGGGAAATCCGCTGGCCCGAGTCAGGCCGCGCCGTAGTGATCCTGCTGGCCTGCGGGGTCGCCGCGCTGGGCCTGGAATACATCGGTTATCGCCTGACCATCCTGGTGTTCCTGGTGTTTTTTCTGGGCGTGGTTGAACGCAAGAAACCACTGACCGTGGCGTTGGTGGCGGCCGGATTCAGCCTGGTGTCGTTTTACGTGGTCGGTGTCCTGCTCAAGGTGCCGCTGCCGCGTGGCCCCTGGGGATTTTGAGTGCATTACTGATGCAGGAAACCTTCCACAGCCTGATGATGGGATTTTCGGTGGCCTTCCAGCCGGAGGTGCTGATGTACGCCTTCGCCGGCTGCATCATCGGCACACTGGTCGGCATGATGCCCGGGCTGGGACCGCTGGCCGGAATCAGCCTGCTGCTGCCCGCAACCTTCGGCCTGAACCCGATCATCGCCATCGTGCTGCTTGCCGGTGTTTATTACGGCGCAATGTACGGCGGTTCAACCACTTCGATCCTGATGCGCATACCCGGTGAAGCGGCATCGGTGATGACCTGCATCGACGGTTATGCGATGACGCAGCAGGGGCGCGCCGGACCGGCGCTGGCGATTGCCGCCATCGGTTCATTTTTCGCCGGCACGCTGGGTGTCATCGGCCTGATGCTGCTGGCGCCGACGCTGGCATCGTTTGCGCTGCGTTTCGGTCCGCCCGAATACACCGCGCTGCTGCTGATGGGCTTGTTCGTGCTGGCCTATATGAGCGGCGGTTCGATGCTGAAAACGCTGGCGATGGCGGTGTTCGGTCTGCTGCTCGGCATGATCGGCATCGACGCGATGAGCGGTTACACGCGCTTCAATTTCGACATCATTGAACTCGGGGATGGTGTCGGCATCGTGCCGGTGGCGGTGGGCCTGTTCGGCATTTCCGAAATCCTGCTCACCGCGGGGCAGGTCGATCCGCCCAAAGTGCAGCAGCCAACGCTGCGCCAGCTGGTGCCGTCGCGGCAGGATCTGTGCCTGTCGGTCGGCCCCATCCTGCGCGGCAGCCTGCTCGGTTTCATGATCGGCATCATCCCGGGTGCGGCGCACATCATTTCGTCGTTTGTGTCGTACGGCATTGAGCGGCGCATCTCGAGCCATCCGGAGCGTTTCGGCAAAGGTGCGATCGAGGGTGTCGCCGGCCCCGAGTCAGCGAACAATGCGGCTGCCACCGGCGCCTTCGTGCCGATGCTGGCGCTGGGCATACCCACCAGCCCGGTGACGGCAGTGATGATCGCGGCGATCATGGTCCACGGCATCCTGCCGGGCCCCATGCTGATCCAGGAGCAGCCGGACCTGTTCTGGGGTTTTGTCGCCAGCATGTATGTCGGCAATGTGGTGATGCTGGTATTGAACCTGCCGATGGTTGGACTGTTCGTGAACCTGTTGCGCATACCCTATGCCTATCTGTATCCCTGCATCCTTGCGTTTTGCATCCTCGGCTGTTATTCGGTCAGCAACAGCATGATCGACGTGTGGATCATGCTGGCGATGGGCGGCATCGGTTACGTGCTGCGCAAAACCGGATTTGACCTGGCCCCGGTGGCGCTGGGCCTGGTGCTGGGCCCCATGCTCGAATTGTCGCTGCGCCAGTCACTGGCGCTGAGCGGTGGTACTTATGGCATATTCCTTGAGCGGCCGATTGCGGTGGTGATGCTGGCGCTGGGTCTTTTGCTGCTGCTGCTGGCCTTGAAACCGCTGCTGTTCAAAAGCCGCGACTGGCGCTCCAACGTCGGACTTGATGATCAGGCGGGCTGAGCTTGCGGCGCCCAGAATTTATAAGTTATTGTTTTTAAAGGTATTTTTGTGATTTTTCGGGTGCTTGCCGGTGTCGGCCTGATGTTGTGCATGGTGCTTGCGGTACCCCCCCGCGTCCTGGCGGACGAACCGCAACTCACCGGCGGGCCTTATGTGCCGACACCGCAACGCGTGGTGGATGCCATGCTCGGCATTGCCGGCGTCTCCGAACGTGATTTTGTGATCGACCTTGGTTCGGGGGATGGCCGCATTGTCATCAGTGCCGCGCAAAAATTCGGCGCCCGCGGCAAGGGTTTTGACATCGACGGTGAACTGGTCGAGCGCAGCAACCTTGCCGCGCGCAAACTCCAGCTGGAAAAACGCATCAGTTTCGAGCAGCGTGATGTGCTGCATGCGGACATCCGCGAGGCGACGGTGATCACCCTTTATCTGCTGCCCGACATGATGCGCCTGCTGCGCGCCAAATTCCTGCGCGAACTGAAACCGGGCACCCGCATTGTGTCTCACGACTTTGATTTCGGTGACTGGAAACCGGACAGCACGGTGCATCTGGACCTCGACGAAAAATACGACGTCACCGGCAGCTGGACTTCGACCATCCACCTGTGGACGGTGCCACCCCGGTCTGCGCAGTGACTGCGGCTGCCGCCCCCGTGCCC
>CAMBCD010000212.1 GCA_945863085.1 Bordetella parapertussis | reverse complement strand
AACACCACGTCCTTGAACACTTCGATCAGCACCCCGCCCAGTCCGACCATCACCACCGGGCCGAAGGTTGCATCGCGTTTCAAGCCAATCACCAGTTCCACGTCACCTTTGGCCATGGCCTGCACCAGCACGCCGGCGATGCGGGCGTCTGCTTTGTATTGTCTGGCATTGGCGATCAAGGCCGCGAAAGCGCTGCGCACTGCGGCGTCATCCGCGAGATTCAGTGCAACACCTTTGACTTCGGTCTTGTGCAGGATGTCCGGGGATTCGATTTTAAGCACCACCGGATAACCCAGCGCTTTAGCAGCGGCAACGGCTGCATCAGCGGTTGTCGCCAGTTTTGCCGCAGCGGTCGGCACGCTGAAAGATTGCAGCAGCGCCTGCCCTTCGATGCTGCCGACCGCACCAGCTGCTGCAGGCAACATGGGTTTGGGCAATTGCAGTGCCGCACGTGCAGGCGCATCACTCAACCAGTTGCGCTGCGCCTCGGCGTAACGCACCAGCGCGGCGACGGCATCGATCGCAGGCTCGGCGCCGCGTAATACCGCGATGCCCGCTGCACGCAGTTTTGCCAGCGCGGCATCGGGCGCGGCCACCCAGCACACCACCCAAGGCTTTCTTACTATCTCATTGATTTTATTGAATATTTCTGCAAGGCTCTCGACATGGGCATCCATCAATTGCAACCAGACGATGCCGACATGCACATTCGGGTCGTCCATCACGATGCACACGCTGTCGAGCAGCAGCTGGGGATCGGCGACAAACTGCCCGGTCACATCCACCGGGTTGCCGGTGGTGCCGAATCCCGGGATGACTTTGCTCAAGGCCTCGCGCGTCTGCGGCGCGAGATCGGCAAGCTGCAGCCCCGTTTCCTCGGCCCGGTCCGCCATCAATACGCCGGCGCCGCCGGACTGGGTCACGATGCCGATGCCGCGACCTTCGGGCAGCGGACAGGCGCCCAGCACCTCAACGATATCAAGCATGTGTTCTTCATTGCGTGCCCGGGTGATGCCCAGGCCGCGGATGACGCCGTCGAACACCGCGTCAGTACCGGCCAGCGCACCGGTATGCGACGCGGCGGCTTTCGCACCGGCAGCGGTACGACCAACCTTGGTCAGCGTCAGCGGTTTGCCCAGCGCCAGCGCATGTTCAGCCAGCGCGCGCAGTCCCGCGCCGTCGCGCACGCCTTCAAGATATCCGGCACCGACACGGATGCGTGCATCGTTGAGCACGGCATGCATCATCTGCACAAAATCGACATCGCATTCGTTGCCGGTGTTGATGAAATAACCCAGCCCCAGCGCACGCCGTCGGGCCAGCGCGGCAATCGCGGTACCAAATGCGCCAGACTGGGTGACAAACCCTACCGGGCCCGGCGGCGTTGCACCTTCGGCAAACTGGCCGAAGGTGGCGATGACCTTGTCAAAAGCATTGATCAATCCCAGGCAGTTGGGACCGCAGAGGCGCAGGCCGCCGGCGCGCGCTGCCGCAGCGACCTCACGCTCCAATTGCCGTCCCGCCTCGCCCATCTCGGCAAATCCGGAACTGAAAATGACCGCGGTACGCCCGCCGCGCTGCACCAGCTCACGCACCGAGTCCAGCACCTGGGCCGCGGGCACGGCAATCACCGCAAGGTCCGGCGCCTCGGGCAATGCCGTCAAATCGGGATAACAGCGCAGGCCGGCAATCGATGCATATTTGGGATTGACCGGATAAATGCGCCCCCCGTATCCCTTCTCCTGCAGGAAACGCAGTGTGCGTCCATTGACTTTGTTCAGGTCAGCGGAAGCGCCAAGGATGGCAATCGTACGGGGACTGAGTAGCGCCTGTAATTCGTTCATTGTTCGTATTGTGAAATTGCGGGCAGCAGGCTGTGCGCCACTATCGCACAGCCGACATGAATTGCAACACGCAGGGTGAACCCGAACCTTGTTCAGCGCCGGCTGAGCCAGCGCTGATCCTTTTCGATGCGCTGCAGGTCCTGCAGCGTCGTCACGCCTGCCGCAGTCGCACGCGCCAGCACGACCTGCAACAGCTGCGCTGTTGCCAGCGCATCAGCCAGCGCGTTATGCCGTGCATGGTTTTCGATGCCGAACTGCTGCGACCATGCATCCAGTCCCTGCGGCACCGCCATGCCGGGTCCGGCGAGCAGTGCCGGGGCCAGGTACGCCAGGTCCAGCCAGACCAGGGATGGCGCGCGCCCCAGTACCCTTGTCGCGGCACGGTTGATCAGCGCACGGTCGAAATCGGCATGAAACCCGACCAGCGGCGCACGTTCTGCGTAATCAAGAAAACGGATCAGCGCCGCCGCAGGATCGAGCCCGGCCAGTTGTGTGGTGCCGTCGATGCCATGGATCAGGATATTCGCGCGACTGCTGGCCTGCGGCTGGCACAGCACCACCTCAAAACCGCTGCCGAGGCGGACAGTGCCGCCTTCAACGCTGACCGCTCCTATGGAAATCAGGCGGTCATTGAACGGATCCAGGCCGCTGGCTTCGACATCAACCACCACGCAGCGCAGCGCAGCCAGCGCTGTGGCGACGGAAATATCCGGTCGCGCATGGTACGCGGCCAGTGCAAGCGACTGCTCCATGGGCAGACGGGGCCCGGTTCCAAACAGCCGGCGCAGCCAGTTCATGGCCCACCCGCTCATAACTGGTAATCGAGCGCAATCCGGCTCTGCAGCTTGCGCGCTTGGCGCAGGCTTTCCTTGAGTATGCGCCGGTCCACTTCATTCAGGTCTGCCGGATTGATCCGGTTTGCCGCCGCCGGCGTCCCGTTCGCAGCCATTTGTACGCGCAGGCGCAGCGCCTGCAGGAAAAAAAATCCGTCGCTGATGGATGCAATTTCCTCCGGCGGCATGTTCAGCCGCGAGCCGGCCTGCCGCAGGCGCTGCGCGGTATTGGTATGCAGAACACCGGTCGCCAGCGCGAGCACACGCGCGCCATCAATAAACAGGCGGGCGCCGGTTTTTTTCAGGTCCATGGTGCCGCTGAACTCACCGTCATCCGTGACAAAATCGCTGATCCTGCCCAGCGGCGGCCGCGATTCAAGGGCGTATTGCGCCAGCTGGCGCTGGAACCGGGAATTACCCTGCGCCAGTCCGGCCAGATGGTTGCGCAACACGCCGGCCGGCGTTGCATCGCCATGCAAAGGCCGGAAATCGAAAAAAATCGCCGCATTAAGCAGCGCCTGCGGATTGGTATCGGCGACCCAGGAGTCAAACCGTTCACGCCATTCGTCCAGGCTCAGGCACCACTGCGGATTGCCCGCCATGATATTGCCCTTGCAAAGGGGAAAACCGCAGGCGTCGAGATCACGGTTGACCGCCTGCGCAAACGGCAGCAGGCGTTCACGCAGCGGCCCGGGATCCGCGGCACCGGCATCAAAAATCAGGCCATTGTCCTGATCGCTGCTGATGGTCTGTTCGTAGCGGCCTTCGCTGCCGAATGCCAGCCAGCACCAGTTGATGCCGGCAATCGGAAATTCCCCTGTTTCGATTTCCAGTATGCGCCGCACCAGTGCGTCGTTCAGTGTCGAAATGATCAGCGTCAGCTGTTCTGCCGCCACGCCCTGGCCGAGCATGCTGCGGGCAAGCCGGCGGATATCCACGGCCGCGAACTGCAGCGCACCTATGGAATCCGCATCAGCGATGTTGTGGTTGATGGCGCGTACGCTGACCCGTTGCAGCGCAAACAGGTCGCGTTCGGTAACGACGCCGATCAGCCGGCCACCGTCACAAACCGGAATATGGCGGATGCCGCGGTGGGCAATCAGCAGCGCGGCCTCGTAAGCGGTGGCTTCCGCCGGCAATGTCTGCGGATCCGGCGTCATCACCGCACTGACCGGTCGCGACAGGCCGCATTGCGCCAGCGCAACCCGGTCCAGCACGTCGTGCCGGGTGAAAATTCCGGCCGGGCACCCCGACTCGTCAATCACCAGGATTGAGCCGATTTTCAGGCCCTGCATGGTGCGCAGCACTTGCTCCACCGGGGTCTGCGGCGCACAGGTGACGGCAGGGCGTGTCACCAGCGAACGCAGTGTCCGGCTCATCGCCTGCTGCTCGCCGGTGGCCGAGGTGAAATTCATTTTGATCAGCCGCCGCGATTCGCGCAGCATGGTCGCCAGATAACGTGTCGCAAATTCACGGAACACCGGACTGCGATTCAGCAGTTCCGCAAATTGCGTCGCGGGAAACTCGTAGCAGAAGGTATCGGTGACCGCGGTATAAGGCGCCATCACCGGCCGCTGTTCCAGCAGGGCGCTGACCGAAAAACATTCGCCCGCACCGAGGCTGACTGGCTGCGCATCGCCGCCATGCGTGGCGGCAAAGGTCAGGACCTGCACAGTGCCGCGCTGGATGATGTAGAGCACCCGGGGCTCGGCTTGTGCCGGATCCAGGATGGCGGTGCCGGCCGGGTAATAACCGAGGTCGAGATGGGCAACGAGAAATTCCAGCGCCGCCTGCTCCATCTGCGCGAACGGCAGGTATTGCCGCAGGACACGCTTGACCCCGTCGGCAATCATACTGGCGCTGCTGGCTGGTGTAGTGGCCACTGTGATCAGGCGCTCAGCGCACGATGACGTGCACAGACAATCCGGGGCCGGTCATCAGCGACAGGGTACGGCGGAACATGCGACTCTCTCCGGACGACATCGTGATCCACACCAGAATCACGGGCTTGGGTGCATGCCAGTTTTTCAGTGCCTGGTATTCCAGCGCTTTGTGTTCCAGCGCCTCACCTTGAGATTATCACGCAGCCCGGGGCCGGCTTTGATCGGGATCAAGCAGGCGTGTGGCCGGCAGAACCCCATTCGCATTAAATTATTACAATAAAATCAAATACTTATATTGCAACCCACCCGCAGCGACGCAGACTGGTCGTCGCTTCAGTGCATCCTCAGTGCATCCTCAGTGCGGCTTGTTCGCGAGGTGCGCGGGCACCGGCAGTGCGACGATATCGATGCCTTCGTCGCGCAAAGCATCGACTTCCTGCGCGGATGCCGTGCCCCGGATGTGGCGCTCCGGCGATTCACGGTAATGGATTTTGCGTGCCTCTTCCGGAAAGGCCTTGCCGACATCTTCGGTGTTTTCGACGATGTGCGAGATCAGCTTCAGCATGCGCGCGGCATCAAAATTGGCATATTGCGGAGTATCCGCAGCCGCTT
>CAMBCD010000211.1 GCA_945863085.1 Bordetella parapertussis | reverse complement strand
TGCCGCGCCGGTACGCAGCGCACCCATCGCAAACACCTGTACTACAGCGCACAATTCACCGGTCTCTTCGCGGTACAGGCAGAACATGCGCCCGGCATTGCTGTGGAACACCGCCGTGCTCGACACCTTGACTCCGTAATAGCCGCGGTACGACAGCACTGCGGCAGTGATGCGCAGGATGCCGCCTTTCACCGGCGCGCGCACCCGCGGCACGTTAAGCACGTGGCCGCGGCCCTGCTCGCCGAACACTTCCTCGACAGCGGACAGCGCATCGTCCATCGTCACCAGTTCCCTGACGCAGGCTTCGTCCAAAATCAGCGCGTTTGCCACGGTTGTTCCCTTTACGGTGCTCTTATTGCGGCTTGATGCCGGCGCGCCTGGCGATTGCCCCGATCTGCGCCAGTTCACGCACGATCTGTTTGTCGAAGGCTTCCGGCGTGGTCGGTGCCGGCTCCGCTCCCAGCGAACGCATGCGTTGCTGGATTTCGGGGTTGTTGAGCGCTGCGGTAACCTCGCGGTTGAGCTTGGTGATGATTGCACGCGGCGTTTTCGATGGCGCCAGCAGGCCGCCCCAGGAATCGAACTGGAATCCGGGCAGCCCGGATTCCGCGATCGTCGGAATATCCGGGTAAATGGTCACGCGTTTCAGCGAAGTGACGCCAAGCGCGGTCAGCCGGCCTTCACGCACCAGTGCGACCGAACTTGCCAGCGGCGCCATGAAAATCTGCACACGGTTGGTCATGGTGTCGTTCATTGCCTCGGGTATGCCCTTGTAGGGCACGTGCACGATATCGATTTTCGCAGCGTCCTTGAATACCTCACCCGCGAAATGCGTCCCGCTGCCGGTGCCGGCCGAACTGAAATTGAGTACGCCCGGTTTGGCCTTCGCCATCGCGATCAGGTCCTTGACGTTTTTTACTCCCAGCCCCGGCGCGGCGACCAGGAGGTACGATGCGTTGTACATCTGCGTAATGGCAGAAAAATCCCTGACCGGATCGAAGTTGAGCCTGCGCACCGCCGGAGAAATGACATGCGAGGCCGAAACGCAGAGCAGCGTGTGGCCGTCCGGCGTCGCGTCGGCGACGATTTTGGCGCCAATCGCGCTGCCCGCGCCGGGGCGGTTGTCCACCACCACCGGCTGGCCCAGCGCCTCACCAAGCTTGGTGCCGATCAGCCGCGAAAAAATGTCGGGCTGGCCGCCGGGCGTGAAACCGACGACGATGCGGATCGGGCGTGTCGGAAAGTCCGGCGCGGCCTTGGCCTGCGCGGCAACGGCGCCGGTACTGGCGAGTAGCAGAGCCACAGCGATTGCTGTCTTGTGCATGTTGTTCTCCTCTTGTTATGGGTGCAATTACAAACCAAGCTTCGCATGGAAGCGCAGTACCTGCTCCAGCGTATTCCGGCCGTTCTGGTGCGGCGGCAGTACGTCCCACAACTCGGCATTGGGCATCAGTTCCCTGGTCGCCCAGGATGCCGAATGCGCGTGTGAAGAATCATTGCCGGACTGGATAAACGTGGGGATGTCCATTTTCATCAGTGCCGCGGGGCCGGCACCGGAAAATTGTGTGTCATTGAACAGTGTATTGCGGGTCTGTGCGCAGATCGCGAAGTAACGGTCCATGTCCTGCTTCACGTACTGCGCAGCGAACTCTGCGTCGTGCACCGTCGGCGGCCCCCAGGGCCCGATCTCGGCATCCTCCCAGAAGCTGCGTTTCTCCGGTGCGCGTTTGACCACGGCGGCAAAACCGTTGGCACGGACAAAATCCATGTGGCGCTGGAAAAAGGTCTGCCCCTTCAGCAGCCAGCGGTAACCGCCCACCGGCCAGTGCAGGTACAGACCCAGACACATTGCCGGATGGCGCTCGGCAAAAGCTGTAGCCAGCGCAGCACCCATGCAGCTGCCGAGGATCAGCGCTTTTTTCTCGCCGGCGAATTCCAGCAGTGTTTTCGCCTCGAGCACATAATGTTCCCAGGTCAGCGGCTCGATACGCCCGCCGGAAAATCCCGCCTCGCGGCGGTCATAGGCGATGACCTTGAAATGTTTCGCCAGCGTGGCAAGACCATCCATCTCCTGCCATTCACGCTTGCCGCCGGCCGCCGTCCAGCGCGCGATGGTCGAGCCGAAACCGCCGGGCGCGAACATCAGCAGCGGCGTACCCTTGCCCGCTATTTCGTAATTGATCTTGATACCGTTGATCGTAGTGTAAGCCATGCGGTCGCCCCGTTATGCTTTGGCCGGAATGATCGGCAGCAGCAGGTACGACGGTTTGTCGCCACCGGAATAAATCGTGTTTTCAGCACCGAGGTTGTAATCAGCGTGGTAATGCCCGTACATCTGGCTGCCGGCGCCGTCACGCGACTGGATGTCAATGCGGATCTTGTGACCTTTTTTGAACACCATGCAGGTCGGCCAGATTTCGATCTGGCATTCAACGATTTCACCCGGCGTCAGCCACTGCCGTTCGTCATGGGCATGGAAAGGCCGGTACGGCAGCGTGCGTTTCGGATCCAGCTTGCGGTGCGAAGCACGCAGCCAGCCCTTGGTCACTGCCGGCACCGACTGCCCCTGTTGACCGACTTCGCAGACATCCTTGCCATCGGGATCGATATTGCGCAGCGTGACCATGATGTCCATGTCTTCGGTCGAACTCGACACCCACAGGTTCAGCATCAGCGGCCCGGTGACTTCCGTATCCTCGGTCAGCACCGGAGTTTCGAAAGCCACGCCCATCTTGTTCTGCGCGGCGAGCATCAGCGCGGTGGACGATGAGGCGACACCCGCCTTGGTCACGCCACTCGCGGAATAACTGAGTTTGGATTCCTTCGCCGGCGCCTGCGTGGACAAAGAACCCTCGACGCTGTCGATGTCCGTGCCCTGCGCACGCTCGATATTGAGATGCATCCTGGTCCACTGTGTGCGTTTCAGCGGCCATTCGTTCTCAAAACGGAATTTGTAAGGCTCGGTGCTGCCGCCGGTGCGGATCTCGATCTTGATCGGCGGCTCATCCATGATGCCGGTGTCGATGTCCTTCAGCCAGTAATCGAACCAGCGCAGCTGGTCGATGCGCCCTTCTTCCGAATGGAAGGGATGGAAATGCGAGCCGGTGTGTATGCGCAGTTTTTTGTGTTTTGACGCGGCATTGACGAAACCTTCGATGTTGCCGCGCAGGTGCAGTGAAAAACCGCCCCAGTTGCCGGCACTGAATACCGGCACGGTGATTTTTTCCCACTGCGCACTGCGGATGCGCCAGTAATCGGAATCGAGGTTGTTGCTCATCCAGTTCCACAGCATGTCGTTGCGGAAGGCATTGGGGTTGTATTCGCGCGGCCGGCCCAGCAGGTGATGCGCGGTCTGCGTGTTGTGCCAGCTGGAAATGAAACCCATGGCGAAGATGCCGCCGTGATAGGCCTGGTCGCGGTACAGATCGGCACGGCCTTCCCAGGGCAGGATCGCTTTCAGCGACGGTGGCTGCATATTGGCTGCGCGCCACTGGCAATTGGCGTGATAGGACACGCCCAGTCCGCCGATCTTGCCCGAGCACCAGGGCTGTTTCGCCGCCCATTCGATGGCGTCATGGTAATCCACGCCTTCCTGGTACGAGTTCGGATCGGACATGCCGGGTGATTTGCCGGAGCCGCGCGAATCCACGCGCACCAGCGCATAACCGCGCGGGCACCACCACATCGGGTTCGCGGTTTCCCAGTTCAGATAGGGATTCGCCTTTTCCTCGAGGTCCGCCGGCGGCCGCCACAACTTGTCCTTCTGGTACGGCCCGATGTTCATCAGCGCCGGCACCTTCTCCTTGCAGTCCGGCCGCAACACGTCGCAATAAATGATCGCGCCATCGCGCAGCTTGATCGGCACGTCTTTTTCGACGATCAGTTTCCAGTCTTGCGGCTGGGACATCTTGGCCGGCTTGTCAGGCATGAAGCACTCCGTGTGGATGATGTTGCGCGAAATCAACGTTTGACGATGCCGAGGTCGGCAAGGATTTTTTCGAGCAGCTTGTGCTCCGATTCGAGGAACTTGCGCGTTTCGGCAGAGTTCTTGAATTCGCGACCCCAGGCGTTTTTCTCGAGTTCAGCCTTCCAGTCGGAATCTTCGACGATGCTGGCGAAGGTCCGATCCCAGAACGCAGTCTGCGCCGGTGTCAGCTTTCCCGGCGCCAGAAAACCGCGCCATGCCGAGTACACCGCGTCGATGCCCTGTTCGCGCAGGGTCGGCAGCGCGGCGGGAGCGCCGGCGAGGCGTTGCGGTGAACTGATGCCCAGCACGCGGATGCGTCCATCCTGCACCAGCGGCAGCGCCCCTCCCAGGGTGCCGGCCCAGACTTCGACATGCCCGCCCAGCGCCGCGGTGGTGCCGGCACCGCCCGAAGAATAGACGACGATCTTGAGCTGCTTGGGATCGATGCCGGCGGCGCGTGCAATCATGCCGAGCACGATGTGGTTCTGGTTACCGCGCGCCGGCGAGATGCCGAAGCTGACCGAACCCGGATCCTGTTTCAGCCTGGCTACCAGGTCCTTGCTGCTCATCAGCGTGGAGCCGCTGCGCGCCCAAACCGCGACATACTCGTGCATCATGATGTTCAGCGGCGTGATGTCCTGGTAACGCAGCGTGCTGAGGCCGACAATCTGGTTGCTCACCAGCGCGGTGTTCAGCGTCGAGATGTAGTGACCGTCTCCAGGATGCTGATTGACATAGGTCCAGGCGACCGTGCCGCTGCCGCCGGGTTTGTTGTTGACGACGACGTTGGTCATGCCGGGGATGTCCTGCAGGAATCTCTGGATCGTGCGCGCCGAACGGTCGGCAGCACCGCCGGCGCCGGAAGACACCACCATTTCGATATTGCGCTCCGGCTTCCACTCCTGCGCCGCAGCTGTACCGGTGAGGCAGCATGCCGTCATGCCCAGCCAGAAACCACACCGCACGTGCATCCGCAACGCGCGAAAATTGATTGCGATCATCATGCTCCTCCTCGATTTTATTACAGTGATTTTATTGCACTGATTGGATTGCTGTTCTGCGACGGCTTGTAATGCCGGCCTTCGATTATAGGAGCCGCGCCACACCGGCACAATGAGGACAGGGTCGCCTCGCTCCATATGCTGGAAAACTGATGCGACTCCACAAGGGGGCACGGTAAAATCATCATTCAACCTTCAGTGAGGCTTTACATCCGCATGTCTTCCACCCGGATATTTT
>CAMBCD010000210.1 GCA_945863085.1 Bordetella parapertussis | reverse complement strand
TGAAACCACGGATGCCGTCGAGCGCATCGGCATTAGCCGGACTTGGGCGATGATTGAAAAAGCGGATCTGGCGCTGCTGGTGTCCGATGCCGGGCAGGAGAATGACCGCGCCAATCGCGCGATCATCGACCGTCTGCCTGCCGGTTTGGCGCGTATCCGGGTCAATAATAAAATCGACTTGGTCCAGCGCAAGGCGACGCGGGAACGAGTCGGGACTGAAGAACGGGTCTGGGTTTCCGCGAAAACCGGGGAAGGTCTGGAGCTGCTGAAACAGGCGATTTGGGACCAAGCAGGCTGGCACCCTTCGGGGGAGGGCGTATTCACCGCCAGGACGCGCCATATCCAGGCTTTGCAGGCTGCGCAGCGCCACTTGGCGTCCGCTGCAGAGGTGACCGACCGTCTCGAGCTGTATGCCGAAGAATTGCGGCTGGCGCACGAGGCGCTGGGCGGCATTACCGGGGAATTCACCCCGGATGACCTGCTGGGTGAAATCTTCTCCAAATTCTGCATTGGCAAGTGACCGCCGGTCGGTAGTTTCACGTGAAACAAGTTCGGACTGGCAAGCGCCGTTCCAGCCATGGTTTCACGTGAAACACCCTGTTTGCCAGTGTCTCCGCCTTTCGCTGCACAGCAAAATTACGCTATGATGCGCGCCCGACCCTGGAGTCACCCGGGCCTCCCGGCAGCGCAGCGCAAAATGACGCAATACCCTGAAAAATTTGATGTAATTGTCATTGGCGGCGGTCATGCCGGTGCCGAAGCCGCGCTGGCCAGCGCGCGCATGGGCTGCCGTACGCTGCTGTTGACGCACAGCATCGAAACCTTGGGCCAGATGTCCTGTAATCCGTCCATTGGCGGCATTGGCAAGGGCCATCTGGTCAAGGAGGTTGATGCTCTGGGTGGGGCCATGGCGGCTGCGACCGACGAAGCCGGCATCCAGTTTCGCATTCTCAATTCACGGAAAGGGCCTGCTGTGCGGGCTACCCGGGCCCAGGCGGATCGCGTGCTGTATCGCCAGGCCATCCGTGGCCGCATCGAGCAACAAGCCAATTTGACGGTGTTCCAGCAAGCCGTCGATGATCTGGCAGTGCAGGGCGACCGGGTGACCGGTGTGGTGACCCAGATCGGGCTGTCATTTGAAGCGCGCGCCGTGGTGTTGACGGCGGGGACCTTTTTGTCCGGTCTGATCCATGTCGGCCTCGAACATTACCAGGGTGGTCGTGCCGGTGATCCGCCATCGGTCAGTCTGGCTGCACGACTGCGCGAGCTGAAACTGCCGGTGGGTCGTCTGAAAACCGGCACGCCACCGCGCATCGACGGCCGCTCCATCGACTTTGCGCAACTCACCGAGCAACCGGGTGATGACCCGGCGCCGGTGTTTTCATTTCTCGGTCGTCGCGAACAGCATCCGGCACAGATGCCGTGCTGGATCACGCATACCAACGAGCGTACGCATGACGTTATTCGCGGTGGTCTCGATCGTTCACCGATGTTCACCGGCGTCATCGAAGGTGTCGGACCGCGTTACTGCCCGTCGATCGAAGACAAGATCCACCGCTTCGCCGACAAATCATCACACCAGATTTTCCTCGAACCCGAAGGGCTGATGGTCACCGAGTATTATCCCAATGGCATATCAACCAGCCTGCCTTTTGATGTGCAGCTCGCCGTCGTGCGTTCGATAAAAGGGCTGGAACACGCGCACATCACGCGGCCCGGTTACGCCATCGAGTACGATTATTTTGATCCGCGCGGATTGAAGTCTTCGCTGGAAACCAAGGCCATCGCCGGATTGTTTTTTGCCGGCCAGATCAATGGCACCACGGGTTATGAAGAAGCCGCGGCGCAGGGTTTGCTGGCGGGCATCAATGCCGCGCTGCAGGTCAGCGGAAAATCGGCCTGGTCACCGACGCGTGATCAGGCCTATCTCGGCGTACTGGTCGATGACCTGATTACCCGTGGCGTGTCCGAGCCCTATCGCATGTTCACCAGTCGCGCCGAATACCGTTTGTCCCTGCGCGAGGACAACGCCGATCTGCGCCTGACCGACACCGGCCGGCGTCTGGGTGTGGTGGATGACCAGCGCTGGGAAGCGTTTGCGCGCAAACGTGATGCCATTGCACAGGAGCAGGAGCGGCTGAAATCGGTTTGGGTGAACCCGCAGATTCTGTCTGCGGAACAAGCTACACAACTGCTCGGAAAACCACTTGAACGTGAGCATTCACTTGCAGATCTGCTGCGGCGTCCGGAGCTGACTTACGCCGCGCTGATGACCATGCCAGGGGCAGGCCCGGGTGTTGCCGATGCACAGGTCGCTGAACAGGTGGAAATCCAAGCCAAGTACCAAGGCTACATCGAACGCCAGAAAACAGAAATCGAACATCGCGCACAGCAGGATGATCTGCGTTTGCCAGCGGATCTCGATTACACGCAGGTACGCAGCCTGTCGATTGAAGTCCAGCAAAAACTCAATTGCGCAAAACCCGAAACCATCGGCCAGGCCTCGCGTATTTCCGGAGTTACGCCGGCGGCGATTTCAGTGCTGTTGGTGCATCTGAAACACACGGTCGGCGCATTACAGAAAAGCGCATGAGCCTCGCAGGCGAACTGGCCGCGGGTATCGCAGCACTGGGTCTGGATGTCGCGCCGGATGCGCAGCAGCGCATGCTTGGCTATCTGGTGCTGGTCGAAAAATGGAACAAGGCCTACAACCTGACTGCCGTGCGCGAGCCCGCGAAAATGCTGACCCACCATCTGCTCGATTCGCTGGCGGTGTTGCCGCATGTGCGTGGCCAGCGTGTGCTTGATGTCGGCAGCGGTGCGGGATTGCCCGGCATTCCGTTGGCGCTGGCGCGTCCGGAATGGCAATTCACCTTGCTTGATTCCAACCACAAAAAAACCACCTTCCTGCGCCAGGCGGCGATTGAGCTCAAATTGAACAATGTCAATGTGGTTTGTGATCGTGTCGAGACATGGGCATCGCCGCAGCCCTTCGACACTGTGGTGTCGCGTGCTTTTTCGGATCTGCCGGAATTTTTGGCACTGGCTGGAAAGTTATGCGCCAGAACCGGCGTGGTCGTTGCAATGAAAGGCGTTTATCCGCATGAAGAGCTGGCGCAGGTGCCCAAGGATTTCCAGTTGCGCAACGTGGTGTCGCTGAACGTGCCGGGTCTGGGCGCGGAACGCCATGCCGCAGTATTGGAGCCGGCATGACCCGCATCATCGCGATCACGAATCAGAAAGGCGGCGTCGGAAAAACCACCACCGGCGTCAACTTGGCGGCGAGCCTTGCCGCGACACACCGCCGCGTGTTGTTGGTGGATCTCGATCCGCAGGGTAATGCCACGATGGGCAGCGGCATCGACAAGCGCAGCCTGCCGGTTACGGTGTATCACGTATTGCTCGGTGAAAAACAGATCGCTGAAGTAAAACAGCGCGCAGCTGCTGGTTATGACGTGTTGCCATCAAACCGCGAACTGGCCGGCGCTGAAGTCGAACTGGTCGATATCGATCATCGCGAAACCCGATTGAAGGATGCGCTGCAGACCGTCGCCGCCGATTACGATTTCATCCTGATTGATTGTCCGCCGGCGCTGAACCTGCTGACGGTGAACGGACTGACGGCAGCGCAAGCGGTGATGATCCCGATGCAGTGCGAGTACTACGCACTGGAAGGCTTGTCGGACCTGGTCAGCACCATCAAACGGGTGCGTGAACATCTCAATCCCGATCTCGAAATCGAAGGCCTGCTGCGCACCATGTATGACCCGCGCAATACGCTGGCGCAACAGGTTTCAGCACAGCTGATGCAGCACTTCGGCGACAAGGTGTACCGCACGGTGATTCCGCGCAATGTGCGCCTTGCGGAAGCGCCCAGCCACGGTTTGTCGGCGCTGGAGTTTGATCGCGCGTCCAAGGGCGCACAGGCCTACCTGGCGCTGGCCGGCGAAATGCTGAACCGCACTGCCAAAGTCACTTAAATAAAATATAAGTATTTGATTTTAAAGGATTATTATGGTTAAGCCCAAAGGTTTGGGGCGCGGCCTCGATGCCTTGCTCGGTGGTGATACGTCGGCGCCGCGTGCCAGCAGTGGTGACGCCGTTACCACGCTGCCGATTGCTGCACTGCAGCCGGGCAAGTACCAGCCGCGTACACGCATGGATCAGGATGCGCTCAATGCACTGGCCGCATCAATCAAAGCCCAGGGCATCATGCAGCCGATCCTGGTGCGGCCGGTGGGTGGCGGCAACCATGAAATCATCGCCGGTGAACGGCGCTGGCGCGCGGCACGCATCGCCGGGCTGGACAGCGTCCCGGTGCTGGTGCGCAATGTGCCCGACCAGCAGGCACTGGCGGTGGCGCTGATCGAAAACATCCAGCGTGAAGACCTCAACGCACTCGAAGAGGCCACCGGCATCGAACGCCTGATCAACGAATTTGCACTGACCCACCAGGCGGTGGCCGATGCCATCGGCAAATCGCGCGCGGCAGTGACCAACTTGCTGCGCCTGCTCGAACTGGCGCCGCCGGTTAAAACGCTGCTCGGCGCAGGCCGCATCGAAATGGGTCATGCCCGCGCCCTGCTGGCCTTGCCCGCCGTGCGCCAAGTCGAACTGGCCAACGAAGCGGCCACCAAAGGCCTGTCAGTGCGTGAGGTCGAGCAACGGGTCGCCGCCCTGCTGACCACGCGCAGCGGAACCCGTAGCCGCCCGGCCGCAGATCGCGACGTGTTGCGGCTGCAGGAAAACCTGGCCGAAAAACTCGGGACCCGGGTACAGATCAAGGCCAAACGCAAAGGCAAAGGCAGCCTGGTCATCGATTACGGCAGTCTCGACCAGCTGGACGGGCTGATTTCCCGGCTGACCCGTGAAAGTCGCTAATGGTGCGGCGCAGAATGGTTTGACGCGGTAGCGGCCTAACCATTAAAATTCCACGGTTTGCAGGGGCCGTCCGGGTGTTGGCACGCATCGACAGCAAGCCCATGCGCACAGCGATGCGCTGGCAGATTTATGCCACCGCAGGTCTGGGGTTGCTGGCAGGGCTTTTTATCGGTGTACATGGCGCGGTTTCTGCGGTGCTGGGGGGCATCATCAACCAGGTCGCGGATTTGGCTTACGCGGTGCTGGTTTCCGGTAGCAGGGTCAGGACGGCGGGCAATACCTTGCGTGCGCTGTTCCGGGCCGAAGCCGCCCGTATCATTTTGATCGTGTTGCAGATGG
>CAMBCD010000209.1 GCA_945863085.1 Bordetella parapertussis | reverse complement strand
CGGGAAGGCGCGGATCCGGTGGGCAACAGCCCTGCCGAGTTCGCCAAACACATCCAGTCGGAAATCGAAAAATGGCGGAAAGTGATCGAGGCCGCCGGCATCAAACCGAGTTGATACGGCACACCGGGACAGCGCTTCCGCAGCGCTTGCAATGTCCGGTGAATGGCCCCTGGACACGGCGGGAAGCGCGGTAGAATCACGCCTCCCTTTTTGAACGTGATGCCCATGCTCTCCCCGGCATATCAAGAAATAAAAATACTCCGCTCGACCGGCCGGAGCTCTGCTGCTTATTCGCTGCTGGGCTCGACCCCGCCGTCCTCCGACGAAGACGCATTTGAAGCTGCCGTGTGCCTTCTGGTTTGCGGCGATCTGGCGGCAATGCGCCATGTCTGCGAGTCGCGCTTCTGGCAGGAAGGCTGGACGAAGAGCATGGCCCGGGCGCTGGCAATCATGGTGTCGGACGACGGTCCTGCACCGGCGCTGGCTGTCGGACGCCCTGCGGTCCACGATCCACGCGCCGGATACGACGCATCGGCAATATTCCTGATACTGCTGCAGGCCAACGGACTGTTTGACGAGGCCGATGCCTATATCCAGAAACGGCTCGCAAGCCCGCCGCCCGATGAAACGCTCCTGCTGACCGTCATGGCAGAAATTGCGCTGGCCCTCAAGGACTGGCGGCAAGCCTACAAGCTGGCTTCGGCGGTGATGTTTTCCGATCCGGATGATTTCCGCGGACTGCTGACCCTCAGCCGCGCCAATCAGGCAGTCGGCAATTATCACGAAGCGTTCGGCAACGCGCTTCGGGCACACAAGGTCTTTCAGGGCTCGCCCCAGGCAATCCTGCAGATGATGCGCTGCCAGAACAAGCTGGGCGACTACTACACTGCGATCGGCATGCGACTCGAACTGGCTTCGCCGGAGGCCATGACTCCCGAGATCCACGCTGAATTGGGAACGGCCTATGCCGGTGTTGAAGATGCCGTGCGGGCAGAAACGGAGTTCCGTGCCGCACTGGCGTCCGGCCAGAAACCTGTGGCGGCCATCCAGGGACTGGCGGCGCTACTGGCCGACACACGCAACACTGCCGGCCTGGAAGATCTGGAACGCAGCTGCCATGCCGAGATGCACGGCGACATTGAATGTCTCGCCATCCTGGGCAAGGCGGCGCTGGCCCGGCGTGATCTGGACAGTGCCGCGCAGCTGTTCGAGGAATCGCGATCCCTTGCCATCCGGCAACGCAATGCACTGGATATGGTGTCCTGGCCGGTGAAGGAGCCGCGTATTCGCCATGACTGCGAGCAACTCGAACTGCTGTCACAGCGCGACCTGCTCGATGCTAGCGGCCGCAACGCGCTCGGACTGCTGAAGCGTTATTACGTTCAAACCGGGGACACAGGGAAGACTTTCGCACCTTCCGGCAGCGAGGCCGACGCCCTGCGCAACGCGCTGGCCGCCATCCACCACTTTCCGGTGGCACCCTTCTCCGGGCCGGCGCTCGGAGACAATGACTACAACGCGATCGAGGAACAATACCTCTCGAACCGGCCTCCGGTCGTCGCCATCGACAACTTCCTTTCACCCGCCGCACTCGTTGCGCTGCGCCGCCACTGCGAAGAGGCGACGGTGTGGAAACTGGAGGCAGGCGAAGGTTATCTCGGCGCACTGCTGACCCAGGGCTTCGCGCCACCGGTCCTGCTCGCCATTGCCGACGCGCTGCGGCAGGCGATGCCGCGCGTCATCGGCGATCTGCCCTTGCTGCAGGCCTGGGGTTTCAAATACGACCAGCGCCTGCAGGGCATCAACATGCACGCCGACTTCGCCAAGGTCAACGTCAATTTCTGGATCACCCCGGACGAAGCCTGCGCGGACAACTCCAGCGGCGGCATGGTGGTCTACGACGTGCCGGCTCCCACCAGCTGGACCTTTGCCGACTACAACACCAATCAGGCCAAGATGAAGGCCTTTCTGGAGACACATGACGCCAGGTCGATGCGGGTACCTTACAAGGAAAACCGCTGCGTGCTGTTCGACTCGAGTCTGATCCACATCACCGACGAATTGCATTTCAAGCCCGGATATACGAACCGGCGCATCAATGTCACGCTGCTCTATGGGCGCGCACGCAGCATTGGTTGAAGCAAGCCCGTCCGAATAGCGGCAAGCGCTGCCACACCAGTTCCGGGCGGTCAGCCCATGCGGCTCCCTGAGACGCCGGTCAGCCGCAAACGGTTCAGCGACTGCGGCAGGAAGACCATCCGAACGGCAGATACGCCGGACACCATCCGATGATGCCGGTCGCCAGCGGAACAACCCCGATCCAGCCCCAGGCGCCCACGGTGCCCGTCGCGGCAAGCCCGATCAGTACCAGACCTGCCGTGATACGTGCCGCGCGATCGATACCGCCTACATTTGTTTTCATCCCTGCCTCCGTCATATTCCGGTTGGTGATGGCATGCAGTCTGGGCAGGCACGTCGCCTGCTGTCTGTAACCTGGGTTACAGAGGGTCCTGCAACAGGCTCTTATCCGCGCGCGATGGCTGACAGCGCCTTGGGATCGCTGACAGAAATCCGTTCGCGCGCCAGGCTCACCCATCCGCGGGTTTCGAAACTCCGCAGCAGCCTGCTCACAATTTCGCGCACACTGCCGAGTTCGTCAGCCAGCGTCTGGTGTGTCTCCTCGATGACCGGACCACGCCGGATGAGCAGTTGCGCCAGGCGCTGATCAAGCCGGCGAAACGCCACCTCCTCCACGAGTTCCATGACCTCGGTCAGCCGGGCCGCGTACAGCCCGAATACGAATTGGCGAAAAGGCTCATGTTCCAGCAGCAATGCCTGGAACGACTGCGGCGGCAGCATCAATAGCTTGACTTCGTTTTCAGCAATGCCGGTGGCCTTGTAGCCGGTCTGCCCCAGCAGGCATCCACCGGACAGGATGCAGCCATCCCCGGGTTCGACACGGTACAACAGGATTTCCCGCCCGTTGGGCGCCGTCTTGACCACCCGGACCGCACCCGCCAGCAGCAGCGGGAAACCCCGGCAGGGTTCCTGCGCATCAAACAGGACCGTGTTGGCCGGAACCTGCACAAATTGCGCAGCCGCCAGCAGCCCGTCCAGTCTCTGCACGGGCAACCCCGCCAGAACGGGGAAATGTTCGAGCACCTGGGTGCGCAAATCCTTCGCTTCCATCCCGCATTCCACCAGATCCATTGATCGCAATTGAGTATACCTGCACCAATCATCCTCTCCCCGGCCCTTTGTGACCGCAGTCACTGAAACCCGATGCCCCGGACTGCATACTGAAACAAATCCGGAATTTATCCGAAGGAGTCGCAAATGAGTTCCATTCTGAAACCTGTGAACTGGTCGCCTTATCTGGTCGGCGCGGGCATCGGCGTGCTGAGCTGGGTCGTCTTTGTCGTGGTCGCCAGCCCTATCGGGATCACCACGGCGATCTCGCAGATCGCGGGCGGCGTTGCCGGCATCGCTGTCGGCAGCGAGGCGGTGACACAGAATCCGTACTGGGCGAAAAATCCGATGAAACTCGACTACGGCACCCTGTTCCTGGTCGGCACCTTCCTCGGCGCCCTGCTCTCGGCGCTGGCCTCGCGCAGCTTCAGCATCGAGACCGTACCGCCGGTCTGGCGGGAGCGCTTCGGTCCGTCGGTCACACGCCGCATGGTCGTGGCCTTCATTGGCGGCGCGCTGGCGATGTATGGCGCCCGCATGGCCGGCGGCTGCACCAGCGGCAACGGCATTTCGCAGGGTCTGCAGCTCGCCGTCGTTGGCTGGACATTCCTCGTAGTGATGTTCGCGTCGGGACTGGCCACGGCCTGGCTGATGTTCCGTCCCCATAATTGATGCCCAGGAGATACTGACATGTTCCCCATCACCGGCAATGCAGCACTGATCCTCGCTGTTGTCTTCGGCGCCGCCTTCGGCTGGCTGCTGCATCGTGGCAAGGTGCTCGACTACGACGTCATCATCAACCAGTTCCGCTTGCGCGACTTCACAGTGCTCAAGGTGATGTTCACCGCCATCGTGGTCGGCGGCATCGGCGTGCTGGCTCTCGTGCACCTCGGTGCCGCGAAGTTCCATGTCCGCGACGCGAACATGCTGGGCACCATCATCGGCGCTGCAATCTTCGGGGTCGGCATGGTGCTCTACGGTTACTGCCCGGGCACCGGCCTTGCCGCCGTCGCAACCGGCAAGATCCATGCGCTGGTTGGCGCCGTGGGCATGCTGTTCGGGGCCATGCTCTACGCCGCATCCTTCAGTTGGGTGAACAGCCACATCCTGTCGGTGTGGAAACTGGGCAAGGTGACACTGGCCGGCATCACCGGGCTGCCGCAGGGCCTGCTGCTGGCGCTGCTGGCCGCAGCGGCGGTTGCGCTGTTCGTCGGCGTCGAGCGCAGTGGCGTGGAACGGCGCTGACTACCAGGCCACCGCACCGCCATCCACCGGAATGATCGCGCCGGTCATGAAGTTCGATGCATTCGACGCCAGCACCACCACAATACCCTTCAAGTCGTCGGGGCCACCGGTACGACCCAGCGGGATCTCGCGCTCGATGTTGTCCTTGTTTTTCACGTACATCTTTTCGTTGATCGGCGTCACAAAAAATCCCGGGCAGATCGCATTGACCTGGATGTTGTGCTGCGCCCATTTCACCGCGAGATCGCGGGTGAAATTGACCAGCGCACCCTTGCTCGCACCATAGGCGATCGAGTTGTAGGCGGCGGGGTTGCGGCCGACGAGGCCGGCGATCGACGCGATGTTGATGATCTTGCCGCGTTTCTGCTTGATGAATTCGCGGCCCAGCGCCTGCGCGCAGAGAAAAGGCGCGGTGATGTTGAGGTCGAACACCTGCTGCCAGCGTTCCAGCGGCGTGTCTTCCGGTGGCGCCACCCAGGCACGGCCGGCATTGTTGACCAGCACATCGACGCGGCCGAATTTTTTCAGCACGGCATCCTTCATCGCCTCGACCTGATCAGCCTTGGTCACGTCGCAGCCCAGGGCCAGCGCCTGGACGCCGATTTTTTCGATCTCGGCCGCTGCGGCTTCACAGACATCAAGCCGCCGCGAACAGATCACGATGTTGGAGCCGGCTTCGGCGAGGCCTTTCGCCATTTGCAATCCGATGCCGGTCGCGCCACCGGTGACCACGCTGACCTGGCCTTCAATGTTCATCAATTCCTGGATTTTCGCCATTGCAGACTCCGAAAGGGAAT
>CAMBCD010000208.1 GCA_945863085.1 Bordetella parapertussis | reverse complement strand
GAGAGCCATGTTCAGTTTTATCGACAAGCACCGCAAAGGGGTCATGATCGGAATTTTCATACTGATCATTCCGCCTTTCGCTTTTTTCGGCATCGACTCCTATTTCCAGAAGGGCGGCAGCGGTGATGCCGTGGCGACGATCGGCGATTACCGGGTTTCCCAGGGTGAATTTTCGCTGGCTTTGCGCGAACGCCAGGAAATGCTGCAGCGGATGTCGGGCGGCCGTGTTGATCCCGCGATGCTCGACAGCACCGAGCTGCGCTTTTCGGTGGTCGACAACCTGGTGCAACAGCGCCTGCTGATGGACCGCGCGGTGCGTGCCGGAATGATCATCACCGACCGCCAGGTCCAGGATATTGTCGGCAATGTCGAAGCCTTCCGTGAAAACGGCAAATTTTCCTATGCCCGTTACGAAGAGCTGTTGAGGGGCCAGGGCATGACGCCGCCGATTTTCGAGCAGCGCATGCGCCAGGATCTGCTGGTTGACCACGTGACGCACGCCTATACCGGCTCGACTTTCGTTTCACGCGCTGAAGCGGCGATGTTGCAGCGTATTTCGGATCAGCAGCGCGAAATCAGCCACTTTGTGCTGAGCACCGACCGCTTTGTGCCGCAGGTCAAGCTCGATGCCGATGCTGCGAAAAAGTACTATGACAGTCACCAGGACGAGTTCCGTGTGCCGGAGCAGGTGCGTATCGAATTCGTGTCGCTGAGCGCGGATAATCTGCTGGCGCAGATGCAGCCTTCGGCGGCCGAAGTGCGCAAGGCCTATGACGAAAACCTGAGACGGTTCGAGGTCAAGGAGTCGCGCCAGGCCAGCCATATCCTGATCACCGCAGATGCCAGTCCCGAGGCGAAGAAAAAAGCCAAGGCCCGTGCCGACGAACTGTATGTGCAGCTGAAAAAGAATCCCCGGGATTTTGCCGAACTGGCGAAAAAGAATTCACAGGATCCCGGATCGGCGACCAACGGCGGCGACCTCGGGTTTTTCGAGCGCGGTTCGATGGTCAAATCATTTGACGACGCGGTGTTTTCAATGAAGGCCGGCGAGATTTCCGCGCCGGTCGAGAGCGAATTCGGTTACCACATCATCCGCCTGACCGCGGTGCGTGGCGGCAAGGGCAAGACCTTCGAGGAGGCGCGCCCGGAAATCGAGCTTGAACTCAAAAAACAGCTGGCGGGGCGCAAATTCGCTGAACTGGCGGAGGCCTTCAGCAACACGCTGTTCGAGCAGTCGGACAGCCTGAAGGCGGCCGCGGACCTGATCAAGGCCGTTCCGCAGAAAAGCGGCTGGATTGCGCGTAACAGCGTCGACAATTCCATGCCCGGCAACCAGAAGCTGTTGCAGGCGGTATTTTCGGACGACGTTCTGAAAAACAAGCGCAACACCGAGGCAATCGAGGTCGCCCCCCGCGTGCTGGTCGGAGCGCGGGTTGCTGAACACAAACCGTCTGCTGTCCAGCCGTTTGACCAGGTCAGCGGTGCGCTGCAGAAAAAACTGGTCTTGCAGCAGGCGAGCCAGCTGGCAGCACAGGAAGGCCGCGCCAAACTGGAGGCTCTGAAGCAGGGCAAGGATGCCCAGGTGGCCTGGAGCGCGCCGCTGCTGGCCGGACGGGGTGACCCCAAGGGTATCCCGGGCGAAGTGCTGCGCCAGGCGTTCAAGGCGGACGTCAGCAAGGTGCCGGCCTATACCGGCGCCGAAGTGCCGGGCGGAGGGTATACGCTGGTGCGGATCAGCAAGGTGCAGGAAGCGACCGAAGGCGCCAAGGACAAGCAGAACACGATTGCACAGACACTGCGCCAGGTGGCGGGGCAGGCCGAACTGGCGGCCTACCTGGCGAGCCTGAAGCAGAAAACCGAAGTCAAAATCCGCAAAGACCTGGTCGAAAAAAAGTAGTAAGCAGGACTACCCGGCAGAAGCAGCCGGGACCTGAAAACCAGTGGCAGCTAGTAGTAAGTAGGAGAAGCCCGGTAACCACTTAGGTGATGCCGGGTTTTTTGTTGCCTATTCCCCGCGCATGCCGCCGACGACGGTGCTGAAGCCGCAGTCGACGTAAGTGATTTCCCCGGTGATGCCCCCGGCCAGGTCGGACAGCAGGAAGGCTGCGGCATTGCCGACATCCTCGATGGTGACATTGCGCCGCAGTGGTGCGTTGTCCTCGACAAATTTGAGGATCTTGCCGAAGCCGCCGATGCCTGCGGCGGCCAGGGTCTTGATCGGTCCGGCCGAGATGCCGTTGACGCGGATGCCCTGCGGGCCGAGGTCGCTGGCCAGGTCACGCACGCAGGCTTCAAGGCTGGCCTTGGCCAGTCCCATGACGTTGTAGTTGGGAACGGTGCGTTCCGCGCCGAGGTAGGTCAGCGTCAGCATCGCAGCCGGTTTCCCGGCCATCAGCGGTACCGCGCCTTTGGCCATCGCGGCGAAGCTGTAGCTGCTGATGTCGTGGGCCATGGCAAAGCCGTCGCGGGTCAGGCCTTCAAGGAAATTCCCCTTCAGGGCTTCGCGCGGTGCAAATGCGATCGAGTGCAGCAGGCCGTCGAGCCCGCCCCATTCCGACTGCAGCTTGGCATACAGCGCGGCAATCTGGTCGTCCTGTGACACATCGCAGGGCAGCACCGGCACGGTACCGAAGTCGGCGGCCAGTTTGATCACACGCTCCTTGATGTCTTCGCCCTGATAGGTAAAAGCGAGCTGCGCACCTTCGCGGCTCACCGCCTTGGCGATTCCGTAAGCGATGGACCGGTTCGACAGCAGGCCGGTGATCAGGATTTTTTTGTCTTGCAGGAACGCCATGGTTTTTCCTGTAGTGGTGATGCGAATGGAGTTGCGGGCGATTATAACCAGAAGATCAGGCCGCCATTATCGGCTACACTTTCCGCCAATGACCTGCAACCGCTCAGGATCGTTGCTGCCGATCCTTGCACTGACTCTCGTGCTCACTCTCGCGCTCACCGCGGGTTGCGGCGGATCGCCGTGGAATGACCCCTATCCGGCAGCCGATGCAGGCGCGAATACCCTCTATACCTCGTTCTCCGAGCGGCCCAAGCATCTGGACCCGGTGCAGTCTTACGCCGAGAACGAATTTGCGTTCATTGCCAATATCTATCAGCCCCCCCTGCAGTACCACTACCTGAAGCGGCCCTATGAGCTGATTCCCTTCGGTGCTGAAGCGGTTCCCAAACCCGTTTACCTTGATGCCGCCGGCAAATCCCTGCCGGACAGCGCGCCGGCGGAACGTGTCTCGTACAGCGAGTATGTGATCCGCATCAAGCAGGGCGTCAAATACCAGCCGCACCCGGCGTTTGCGGTGGATGAATCCGGCAAGCCGCGTTATCTCGCCTTGACCGCGACCGATCTGCGCGGCATCGACACCCTGGCCGATTTCAAACATACCGGTACGCGTGAACTCGAAGCCGCCGACTACGTGCACCAGATCAAGCGCCTGGCGCACCCGCGGCTGCATTCGCCGATCCTGCAGTTGATGACCGGTTACATCGTCGGGTTGCAGGAACTGGCGGACAGCCTGACCAAGGCGGCCGCAGCCATGCCGGATCATGCGGCCATCGATCTGACGGGGCATGCGCTGGAAGGTGCGCGGGTGATTGATCGCCATACGTACTCGGTGCGCGTGCGCGGCAAATATCCGCAGTTCGCCTACTGGCTGGCGATGCCGTTTTTTGCGCCGGTGCCGCCGGAGGCCGACCGTTTTTATGATCAGCCGGGCATGGCCCGGAAAAACATCTCGCTCGACTGGTACCCGGTTGGCAGCGGGCCGTACATGCTGACCGTCAATAACCCGAACCGGCAGATGGTGCTGGAACGCAACCCGAATTACGGTGGCGAAACCTATCCGGCAGAGGGTGAGCCGGAGGACGCCGGCAAAGGCCTGCTGGCTGATGCCGGCAAGCCGCTGCCGTTCATCGACAAGGTGGTGTTCAGCCTGGAGAAGGAGCAGATCCCGTACTGGAACAAGTTCCTGCAGGGTTATTACGATGCATCCAACATAGGGTCGGACACCTTCGATCAGGCGGTACAGTTCAGCGGGGGCGACATTAGCTTGTCCGATGACATGGCGGAGCGCGGCATTCGCCTGCAGACCTCGCTGGCGACCAGCGTGTTTTATCTCGGTTTCAACATGCTCGATCCGGTGGTCGGCGCGGCGCCCGGTGAACGCGCGCGCAAGTTGCGGCTGGCGGTGTCGATTGCGGTTGACCAGGAGGAATTCATCTCGATATTCCGCAATGGACGCGGCGTGCCGTCACACGGGCCGATTCCGCCGGGCATATTCGGTTATCGTGACGCCGACGCGACCGGCATCAATCCTTATGTGTATGAATGGCGCAACGGAAAGCCGCAGCGCAAAAACATCGCGCAGGCAAAAAAACTGCTGGCCGAGGCCGGTTACCCCAACGGCCGTGATGCAAAAACCGGCCAGCCGCTGTTGCTGCACCTGGACACCACCTCGATCGGCGCCGACAGCAAGGCGCGGCTGGACTGGTACATCAACCAGTTCGCAAAGTTCGGCGTGCAACTGGTGATCCGTGCCACGGATTTCAATCGGCTGCAGGACAAGCTGCGGCGCGGCACCGCACAACTGTATTTTCTCGGCTGGAATGCCGATTACCCGGATCCTGAAAACTTCATGTTCCTGCTGCACGGCGCGCAGGGTCGGGCACAGACCCAGGGCGAGAACGCATCGAATTACAAAAATGCGGAATTCGACCGATTGTTCGACCGCATGAAACACATGGCCAACGGTCCCGAGCGCCAGGCCATCATCGATCGCATGATCACGCTGCTGCGCCACGATGCGCCCTGGGTATGGAGTTTTTTTCCGAAGGATTACACGCTGCATCATGGCTGGGTGTTCAACCGCAAACCCAACCAGATCGCCAACAACGGTTTGAAGTACCAGCGCCTGGATCCGACGCTGCGCGTGCAGCGGCGCCGCGAGTGGAACCCGCCGGTGGTCTGGCCGCTGGCGCTGATCGTTGCCGTGCTGGCGCTGGGTACGGTGCCGGCCTTGGCGGCCTTTCGCCGTCGTGAACGACGCACCGCAACGGCGGTGAAAAAATGACCGCCTACATCATCCGCCGGCTGATTTACGGCGTATTCGTGCTGGTCGGCGTCAATGTGTTCACCTTCGCGCTGTTTTTTTTCGTCAACTCGCCTGACGACATGGCGCGCGCGCAGCTTGGTGCGAAGCGGGTCACGGCAGAGGCCGTGGAAAAATGGAAGCGCGAACGGGGATACGATAAGCCTTT
>CAMBCD010000207.1 GCA_945863085.1 Bordetella parapertussis | reverse complement strand
ATAACTCAGGCCTCCTTTGGTTGTGCGTGCCAGCGAAATCATTTCCTTGACCGATTTCGACGGCAGCGACGGATGCACAGTCAGCACGAACGGCGTATAGCCGAATTCCGCGACAGCAATGATGTTGTTGATGGGGTCAAACGCGGGTTGCTGCACCGCGGATGTTGCCGAGAAGCTGCCGGACATCATCATGATCGTGTAACCGTCGGCAGCCGATTTGGCCGTCAATTCCATGCCGATCAAACCGCCTGCGCCGCCCCTGTTGTCCACCGCAAACTGCTGACCCAGATACTCGGTGAGTTTTGCCGAAAACTGGCGGGCGGTGATATCACTGCCGCCTCCGGGTGCGAAGGGCACGATGACGCGTACCGGTTTTGCCGGATATTGCTGTGCCATGGCAAAACCACTGCCGAGTATCAATGCGCCAGCGCTAAATGATGCGAGCAATTTGTTCATAAACGAAGTGTTCACGATGCATTCCTCCTGATGGTTTACGGTTTATATTTTTTAACCAACGACAACACAGGAAATCATTTTACGCATGAGGCCAGCATTACGAACAGGACAACCATAACCAATTGTTTTAATTGACTATTTAAATCCTACTTGCGCCTCGCATGCAATACACCCTTGACCTCGCAAATCAGCGACAGCACTTTCTGCAACTGACCCAGATCGGTGATTTCAACCGTGAAACGCATGCGCGCGCTCATGTCGGTCGAGGATGAACGTGTAGCCGTGACATTGATGCGTTCGCGCGACAGGACCTCGGAGATATCACGCAGCAGACCGGTGCGGTCCACCGCGTCGACAACAATCTCGACCGGAAACGTGGTTGTGCCCGGCGCGCCCCACTCCGCGGCAATCCGCCGCTCGGGATCCAGCCGGGCGAGGTTGGCGCAATTTGCGCGGTGTACGCTGACGCCGCGGCCGCGGGTGACAAAACCGACGATGGGATCCGGCGGCGCCGGCCGGCAGCATCTGGCCGGCGTGGTCAGCAATTTGTCCACGCCCACCACCAGTACGCCGCCGCCCGCCCTTGCGGATTTGCGCGTCACAATGCCGGAATCCGTCGTGACCGCTGATGGCTGAGCATCCTGCGTCACCGCATCGCGCAAAGCCTTGGGTCCCACTTCACCGCGCCCGAGTCCCGACAACAGGTCATTCAGCTTGTCGAAACCCATGTCGGCCGCCAACTGATCGAGATTCAGCTTGCTCATGCCGCTGCGCTGCAATTCCTTCTCCAGCACGTTGCGCCCCTGCGCAATATCGCTTTCGAGATTCTGGCGGTTGAACCACTGGCGCACTTTGCCGCGCGCGCCCTGGCTGTTCAGAAACCCCAGCTGCGGATTGAGCCAGTCACGGCTGGGCCCGCCCTGCTTGGCGGTCAGGATCTCCACCTGCTGACCGTTGGCCAGCGGCGTGCCGAGCGGCACCATCGCACCATCAACCTTGGCGCCACGGCAACGATGACCGAGCTCGGTGTGTACGTGGTAGGCGAAGTCGATGGGTGTCGAACCTTTCGGCAGATCAATCACCCGCCCCTGAGGGGTGAATACATAGACCGACTCCTCGAACAATCCGGTGCGGAACTGCTCGGCGAATTCACTGGTATCACGTACTTCGTCCTTCCACTCCAGCACCTGGCGCAACCAGGCGATTTTTTCCTGGTAGCCCCTGTCCTGGCGTCCGCCTTCCTTGTATTGCCAGTGCGCGGCCACACCGAGCTCGGAATGCTGGTGCATTTCATGGGTACGGATCTGCACCTCAACCGATTTACCCTCGGATCCGATCACCGCGGTATGCAGTGAACGGTAATTGTTGGCCTTGGGTTTGGCGATGTAATCGTCGAACTCCCGCGGCAAGGGCGACCAGAGGCTGTGCACAATGCCCAGCACTGCATAACAATCCTTGATGTCGGCAACCAGTACGCGCACTGCCCTGACATCATAAAGTCCTTCAAAATCAATGGCTTTTTGCAGCATCTTGCGGTGAATGCTGGCAATATGTTTGGGCCGGCCGGTGACCTCCGCAACAATGCCGGCACGGGCAATTTCGCCTTTCAGCAGCGCCACCACGTTGTCGATAAACCGCTCGCGATCAAGGCGTTTTTCATCGAGCAGCCGCGCGATGCGTTTATAACTTTCGGGGTCGAGCACCCGCAGCGCCAGGTCTTCCA
The DNA here is from genome assembly GCA_945863085.1 of Bordetella parapertussis. Next base: position 3,117 of record CAMBCD010000207.1, on the reverse strand, counting down.
GTTCCCATTTGATCTGCCAGACGCCGAGGCGGTTGGCCAGTGGCGCAAAAATATCCCGCGTCAGTTCCGCGGTTTCCGCCATGCGCTGCAGGTCTCCGGATTTGACCGCGCTGCGCAATTCCTGCAGATGGTCGGCGAGTTTGATCAGCACCACGCGCACATCCTGCACCATCGCCAGCAGCATTTTGCGCAGGGCTTCGAGCTGTGCCGCCTGTGCTTCGGCGCGTGCCGGAGCCACCGCCCGGTTCGACAGCGCACCGATCTCCCCCATGCGCACTACACCCTCCGCGAGGTCGGCAATCGTCGCGCCGAATCTGTCGCGGATCTCCCGCGCAACGTCAGGTTTGGCACGCAGCAGCGGTACCAGCAGTGCAGCGGCAGCCGATTCATGATCAAGATCCAGTGCCAGCAGGACATCGGTCATGGCACGGGCATGGTCCAATGCCGTCTCGCCGGCATGCAGGCTGATCTGCTCCAGGGGGCCGGCCACGTGGGCATGAACCCTGCGCAGCAAAGCGGCGGCAGGCTCGTCAAAACGCGCCGTCACGCCCTCCAGCCACGATGCACTGCCGGAAACCGGGGGCGCCACCAGATGTAATGGGGTTTTCCTGATCAATGGATTTGTCCTGACCACTTCCAAACGTATTCCGCAAATCCCAATAAAACCATCGCACTGTACCTCGCCTGCACCATACCCGCCAATCCGCCCCAAATTGGTGCATTCGCGGTAATCGCAAAATTGTCCCGCCCTCGCCCGTCACCCGCATCCGCCGCGAAATCACGGTGGCACACCGGTTGCTTATCCGTTGTGTTAAAACTCACAGCAGGTCAACGGCGGCACACAGAAAAACCATGAGCACTACGCGCCCCTACGACGAAATGCGTGCGGCGGACGGCACGATTCGCCCCCATTATCGCGCGCACACCGAATGGCTGGACGGCAAACCAGCGGATTTTCTGCCGCAAAAACAGCGCGAAGCCAATGCGCTGTATACCCGGCTGGGCATCACCTTCGCGGTATACGGCGACGAATCCGGCACCGAGCGCTCGATCCCCTTCGACATCATTCCGCGCATCATTCGCCCGAACGCGTGGAAAATGATCAGCGACGGCGCCTGCCAACGGGTGCGAGCGCTGAACGCCTTCCTCAAAGACATTTACCACGACCAGGAAATCCTCAAGGCCGGCATCATTCCCGCCGAACAGGTACTGAATAATCCCGCTTACCGGCCTGAAATGCGCGGCATCCACGTGGCGGGAGATGTTTACATTCACATTGCCGGCGTGGATATCGTCAAAACCGGCGCCGGTGAGTTTTACGTGCTCGAAGACAACCTGCGCACGCCCTCCGGCGTGTCGTACATGCTGGAAAACCGCAAGATGATTATGCGCTTGTTCCCGGATCTGTTCGGCCGCATCCCCGTCGCCCCGGTTGACCATTACACCGACGTGCTGCTGGAAAACCTGCGCGCCGTCGCCCCCGAACATGTCAGCCAGCCGACCGTGGTGGTGATGACGCCGGGCTCGTACAACAGTGCCTATTTTGAGCACGCCTTCCTCGCGCAACAGATGGGTGTCGAACTGGTCGAAGGTCAGGACCTGTTTGTCGCCAACAATTATGTCTACATGCGCACCACTACCGGGCCGCAGCGCGTCGATGTGATTTACCGCCGCATCGACGACGACTACCTCGACCCGCTGGCCTTCCGCGCGGATTCCGCGCTGGGCGTGCCCGGCATTTTCGCCGCCTACCGCGCCGGCAACGTCACGCTGGCCAATGCCATCGGCACGGGCGTGGCCGATGACAAATCCACCTATCTCTATGTGCCGCAGATGATCGATTTCTATCTCGGCGAAAAACCGATCATCTCCAACGTACCCACCTACCGGCTCGGCAATGCGGATGATCTCGCCTACACGCTGGCGCACCTGGCGGAACTGGTGGTCAAGGAAGTCCAGGGCTCCGGCGGTTACGGCATGCTGGTCGGACCAACCTCGACCAAAGAGCAGATCGCCGAATTCCGCAAACGCATTGAACTGAACCCGGCGAATTACATCGCCCAGCCAACGCTGGCGCTGTCGACCTGCCCGACTTTCCGCGATTCGGACATCGTGCCACGGCACGTCGACCTGCGGCCTTATGTGCTCTCCGGCAAGGAAGTCACGCTGGTACCGGGCGGCCTGACCCGGGTTGCGCTGAGCGAGGGTTCGCTGGTGGTCAATTCCTCCCAGGGCGGCGGCACCAAGGACACCTGGGTACTGGAGGACCTCCAGTGCTAAGGGACGACCTGCAATGCTGAGCCGCCACGCCAACAACCTGTACTGGATGTCGCGGCAGATCGAGCGCGCCGAAAACACCGCGCGCCTGCTTGACGTGACCTACCAGATGTCGCTGCTGCCCTACCGCATCACCGACGCCGCGCAATCCTGGGCCGAACCCTGGGCGCTGCCGCTGGTGATCAACGGGCTGGCCAGCACTTATTACGAACGCAATCCCGGACCGGTGGCTTCCGACAAGGTGCTGCGTTTCATGGTCCTCGACAGCACCAATCCGTCCAGCATCTATTCGCTGATGCATGCCGCCCGCGAGAACGGCCGCAGCATGCGCGGCGTGATGACCACCGAGATGTACGAAGACCTGAATTCGATGTGGCTCGAGCTCCGGGGCCGCAGCGAAAATGCGCTGAACAATGGCGGTATCAACGAATTTTTCGAATGGGTCAAAACTCAGTCCCACCAGTTTCGCGGCGTCACCTTCGGCACCATGCTGCGCGACGAGGCCTACCAGTTCATCCGCCTCGGCACCTTCATGGAACGCGCCGACAACACCGCGCGCCTGCTCGACGTCAAATACCATACGCTGCTGCCCAGCGCCGCCGAAGTCGGCGGCGCCGTGGACTACTACCAGTGGAGCGCGCTGCTGCGCTCCGTCAGCGCCCTGAGTTCCTACCTGCGCATTTACCGCGATGTCATCACGCCGCGCCGAGTCGCCGAACTGCTGGTGCTGCGCGACGACCTGCCGCGCTCGCTGCACGCCTGCATGAACGAAATTTACGAAATCCTGCGCGACCTGTGCAAACGCGAATCCATGGAACCGGAGCGCCTGGCCGGCGAACT
>CAMBCD010000206.1 GCA_945863085.1 Bordetella parapertussis | reverse complement strand
CTGGGCTCGGCGCAGCATCTGACTGTCGAACTGTTCTCGCAGATGACGGGGCTGAAGATGACCCATGTGCCGTACAAGGGCACGTCACCGAGCATCAATGACGTGGTTGGCGGACGCATCGCCCTCACCGTCGCCAGCGTGATCTCGACCCGGCCGTTTTTCACGACGGGCCGGCTGCGCGCGCTGGCGGTCGTGGGTCCGAAGCGCACGCCGGCGCTGCCCGAGTACCCGACGATCGCTGAATCGGGCGTGCCGGGTTTTGGCGTTCAAAACTGGTACGCGATGTTTCTCCCCGGCAAAACCGACAAGGCCATTGCGGTGAAGATCCAGGAAGTCGTCACCCGCGTCGTCAACGATCCGGCGACCAGCAAGCAGTTGCAGGGCCAGGGACTTGATGCCGTCGGCAACACGCAGGAGGAGTTTGAAAAGCTGTATCACAACGAAATCACCACCTGGGCGAAGGTGGTGCAATCGGTCGGCATGACGAAGAAATAAAACGATCATCATCGCGCGTTACAGCATGCATCAGCCTCCGATTGGAGGCTGATGCTTTTTCGGCGCCCATTAGCGCTCCCTGATCTGAATGGACTGGCATGAAGTCCGCTGGTAGCCTTCGGTTACCATCATCACTCGGTAAAACTCAGGGAACAAGCATGACAAACCAGGAAGCACCATACGCCGCGCTGTGGCCTCGCGGTCCGCGCCAGGCGAAAGTGAAACCGCTGGCGAAACGGCTGGATACGCTGGACGGCAAAACCGTGGCCTGGGTCTGGGACTACGTGTTTCGCGGCAATGAAGTCTTCGAGCAGCTGGAGCAAAGCCTGCGTGCGAAATATCCCGGCGTGAAATTTCTGCACTGGGAACTCTTCGGCAATACCCATGGCAGTGATGAACGCAATGTGGTGGCGAACCTGCCGCAGAAACTGCGCGAACTCGGTGCCGACGCCGCCGTCTCCGGGATGGGTTGTTGAGGGAGCTGCACGCCCGCCGTGTTGCGGGCCAGTGTGGCGGCTGAAAGCGCGGGCATCCCGTCGGCGACGCTGGTGTGCGAGAGCTTCATGACCCTGGCCAAGTCGGCGTCGCAGGGCCTCGGGTTTCCGAACATCGCGGTGGCGCCGGTGCGCGGCCACCCCGGTTTGCAAAGCAAGGAAGTGCTGCAGCAGAACGTGCGCGAGCTGACGCTGGACGGTGTGCTGAACGCGCTGTTCAAGATGCCGCCGGCGAAGACGGTGGATGGCGAGCCGGGTGCGCGCGACATCATCTGCAGCGGCAGTTTTGAAGAGATCAACGAATATTTCATCAAGAACGAACTCTCCGATGGCCTGCCCATCGTGCCGCCGACGGTGGAGAAGGTGGAAGCCTTCCTGCAGTACACCGATCGCCAGGCGGATGAAGTGCTGGGCGTGCTGCTGCCCGACAACCGCGCGGCGACGGTGTGGAGCGTCGCGGTCAACGGCGTGATGGCGGGTTGCCGGCCGGAATACATGCCGGTGCTGGTCGCCGCCGTGGAAGCGATGGCCGACCATGATTACGGCGTAGAACACAGCGGCAATACGCCGGGCGGCGAAAACCTGATCGTGCTCAACGGGCCGATCATCAAGGAACTCGGTTTCAATTACACCCAGGGCGTGATGCGCGACGGTTTCCAGGCGAACACGACGGTCGGCCGTTTCTGGCGCTTGTACTTGCGTAACGTTGCCGGTTTCCTGCCGCATAAAAATGACAAGGCGACCTTCGGCAACACCTGGCGCGTGGTGGTGGCGGAGAACGAGGACGTCGCCACCAGGATCGGCTGGCCGCCGAATTGCACCGAGTTCGGTTTCAGGGCGGGCAGCAATGCGCTGGCCATCGGCCGTTACACTGGCGGCAATCACATTTCCTCGGTATCGGGCGCAACACCGGAGGAACTGCTGCCGTACATCGCCGACGCCGTGGTGCGGCAGTACTCATGGCAGATCATGTTCAGCGTGGGCCAGGGTTATGACACGCTGCGGCCCTTGCTGCTGCTGTCGCCGATCATTGCCGAGACCATCGCAGCGGGTGGCTGGACCAAACAGCAGTTCAAGGAAGCTTTGTTCAGACAGGCGCGCATGCCTGCACGCGAATTCGAGCGCATGCTGCGCGACTGGACGCAAAAACCGAACTGGAACCTGAAAGAGGAACACGAGGCCGGTCGGATTCCGAAAATATTCCACGAGTCCGACGATCCGGAACGCCTGGTGCCTCTGGTGTGGCGGGCTGAGGATTTCCAGGTCATCGTCACCGGCGACCTCGGGCGCAACAGCATTTATGTGTTTGCGCACAACGGCGTCCTGGGCTTCCCGGTGGGCAAGGAAATCCGTTTACCGAAAAACTGGAAAACATTGCGTGGATAGTCTGAATCAACTGTTGCCCCATGCCGAGCGCGTCACCCGGCTGCTGATTGCGCGAAAGCAAACCATCACCGTGGCCGAATCGGCCGCAGGCGGGCTGATCAATGCCGCGCTGCTGGCGGTGCCTGGCGCCTCTGCCTGCTGTCGCGGCGGGCTGGTGGTCTACACCTATGAAATCCGCCGCGCGCTGCTCGGCATCAGCGATGCCGACATGAAAGGCATCACCCCAGCCACGGAAGTTTATGCGCTGCTGGCTGCACGCCGCGCCCGCGAGAAGGTGGGATCGAACTGGGCGCTGGCCGAAACCGGCGCCGCGGGTCCGACCGGCAGCCGTTATGGTTATCCGGCGGGGCACGCCTGCTTTGCGGTGGCCGGGCTGGCGGAATGTGCGCGCACGCTGGAAACCGGCAGCGCGGATCGTGTTGCCAATATGTTCGCCTTCGCTGCCGGGGCGCTGGACCTGCTGGCAGAAGCGGTGGCGGCTGCGCCGCGCTGAGCGCTTGCCGGGGCGAAGTTAGAATACGGCCATGAGCAGCCTTCCGCAGTTTGCGAGTACGGTGCACGAGGTTGCCGATGCGATGGCGGCCAACGAGCTGTTCCAGCGCGAGGGCTGGACCGACGGCCTGCCGATCGTGCCGCCGACCGAGGATGCCGTTGCCCGTTTTCTCGCTGCGGCAGAGCTTGATGCCGCGGCAGTGATCGGCGTCGAGCCGGTGCGCCGGCGCAGCATCACCGCCGAAAAAGTCGCCATTGCCGCGGTGATGGCCGGTTGTCTGCCGGAATACCTGCCGGTGGTGGTGGCCACGGTCAAGGCGATGTGCCAGCCCGAATACGCGCTGCACGGCAGCACGGCGAGCACGGGCGGCAGTGCGCCCTTCATCATCGTCAACGGACCGGTGCGGCTCGCGATCGGCATGAATGCCACGCACAACGTGCTCGCCAACGCCAGCCGCGCCAATGCCAGCATCGGACGCAGCATCCGCCTGATCCTGCTCAACGTGCTGGGCGGCATCCCCGGCCAGCTCGACCGCTCCACCCTCGGCCATCCGGGAAAATTCACCTTCTGCGTGGCGGAAGACGAGGAGGACTCGCCGTGGCCGCCGCTGTCGCTGGAACGTGGCGTGCCAGCCGGTGTTTCCGCGGTGACGGCCCTGCAGGTGGAGTCGCCGCAGCAGATCATGAACGAATGGACACACGATCCGCGCGAAATCTGCGATACCTATGCCGCGGCGATGCGCAGCAACATGCTGCTGTATTCCATCTGGGAGGGCAATTACGCTTTCGTGATCCCCAAGCAGCACCGCGAAATCTTCGCCGCCGCGGGCTGGAGCAAGCAGAACATCCGTGATTATATTTTTGAAACCGCGCGGGTGAAGCGTGGTGACTGGCGCAAGGTCGGCAAGGCCGCGGTGGCGGGACGCAAGGACGAGGACAAGGTGTACTGTGCGTTGCGTACACCCGATGACCTGCTGGTGGTTGCGGCCGGCGGGCCGGCAGGCGGCTTCGGCGCGATCCTGCCGCCCTGGTACGGCAAAAAATCACTGGCGGTGACGATGGCAGTGGGTGTGTGAGCCGCACTTGCCGCGTTTTCCAGGAAATTTGACGTCTGAAGGCATTGTTTCGTCATTCCGGCGTACGCCGGAATCCAGAACCTTCCTGGGTTCCTGCTTTCGCAGGAACGACGATCATGGCTGGCGGCGTATTAACTGAACGGAGAAAACCATGCTGAGAGTCCTTGATCCCACCCAGTCCGCACAGGGCGAAGCGCTGCGCCTTGCGCCGCCGCTGACCAGTCTCGATGGAGCCGTGGTCGGCATGATCGACAACGCGAAAATCGGCACCGAACGCCTGTTCGATTTCATCGAAGAAATCCTCAAGCAGGAATACCGCATCCGCGAATGCATCCGTCGCCGCAAGCCCGACGCCTCGCGGCCGGTGCCGCCGCCGATGCTGATGGAGATGCGCGGGGCCGATGCGATCCTCGCCGCGACCGGCGACTGAGGCAGCTGCTCGTCGTGCAGTCTGCACGACGCCATCGAAGCCGAACGGCTGGGTATCCCGGCGGTCGCCATCATGACCGACCGCTTCGTCGCCACCGCGAAAGCCGTGGCCGGCGTCAATGGCCTGAAGGATTATCCGTTTGCCGTGATCGCCCACCCGCTCGCCAACAACGACGATGCCGTCCTGCGCGAAAAGGCGCGGATTGCGGTCGATGCCATCGTGCCGCTGCTGATGCAGCGCAAGGCCTGAGCGGACGCGTCAGGCGTTCGCGACCACGTAACCCGAAGGCGTACCCATCACCGTGGTGCGTTCCATGTGGCGCAGCTGCGTCTCGTCGAAGTCACCCAGCGCCTGGTGCATGGTGCAGCGGTTGTCCCAGACCACGATGTCGTGCTGGCGCCACTGGTGGCGATAGACGAATTCGGGTTGTGTCGCGTGCCGGTTCAGATAATCAATCAATGGTTTGCTTTCCGCTTCGGTCATGCCGTCGAAACGTTTGACCTTTTCCCCCAGGTACAGGGCCTTGCGCCCGGTTTCGGGATGCACGCGCACCACCGGCTGTGCAATCGGCGGGTTCAGTTTCATCACCTCGGCACGGCGTGCTTCGCCGGTGTCCTGCTTGTTGATCTTGCGCGTGCCGGAGAGGTGGATGCCGTGCAGACCGGCGATCAGTTTTTTCATGCCCTCCGACAGCGCGTCGTAGGCCATGGTCATGTTGCAGAACAGCGTGTCGCCGCCGACCTCGGGCAGTTCGTAACATTTGAGCAGCGAACCCAGCGCCGGATGCGTGGTGTATGACAGGTCGGTGTGCCACAGGCGGCCGGTGTAGCGCGATTCGGAAGGCGTGCCGTCCGGATTGGGCCGGTTGGTGACCAGCAGCAGCTCCGGGTAATCCGGATGGCGGTCGCGCGGCAGCGACTTGTGGTCGTCCAGTTCGCCGAAGCGGCGGCTGAATT
>CAMBCD010000205.1 GCA_945863085.1 Bordetella parapertussis | reverse complement strand
GCACCGCCGCCGACGATGACGATTCGATGTAATGATGTCTCGACCGGATTCATATCAGCCCCCGGCAGCATTGGTGACGGGTGCCACGATACGCAGCACTTCGGCGGTGCTTGTCACCTGTTTTGTTGCAATGCCGAGCGCAGTCACTGTGGCTCGCAGTGCCCCGGCCTGCGCTGCATCGCCAGCCACGACCATGTCGGCGGCCTCCAGCTGTTGTTGCCGCAGCAGGCGCGCGGAGGCTGGCTCCGGTGTCAGATCCTGCGGCGTGGCGACAAACCAGTGATGGAGGATGGTGATGGCTTGCCCCAGATGTCCCTGTTGCAGCGCGCGTTCCAGCGCGGCAGGTTCCGCAGCCTCCGAGGCGACGATGATCAGGCGTTGCGGATGCGAGCGCCGCAGCAGTTGCACGATCCCCGTCTGCAGTGCAAGTTGGCCGGTGCAGCACATACAGCCGTTGATGCTGGCCATGCTGAGCTGCGCGTGTGCCGGCAACGATGTCAGATGGCTGTGGTCATTGTCGAGAACCGCCCAGTGTTCGCCGGCCGGACGTGCAGCCAGCAGGGCGCGCACGAATGCCTGCTTTGCAGCGCCACCGGCGCCGGTGACCAGAATTGCGGGGGTTGCTTGCACTGGACAATTATAACGACAGAGGGTTTTTCCGCTACAATGAGCATTGCAAAAAATATCAATCAAAACAAACGGTTACGATATGACCTTATTGCCGGTTTCCTTGCCCCCCATCGCTGCGACCGTACTGCTGCTGACCGCCTCCAATGTGTTCATGACCTTCGCCTGGTACGGACACTTAAAGCATCTGAATGCCTCGCCGTGGTGGATTGCCGCGCTGATTGCCTGGGGTATCGCCCTGTTCGAGTACCTGCTGCAGGTGCCGGCCAATCGCATCGGTTACACCGCGCTGAACCTGGGGCAACTGAAGATACTGCAGGAAGTGATCACGCTCTCGGTGTTCGTGCCGTTTGCAATCTTTTACATGGGTGAAGACCTGAAGATGAATTATCTGTATGCAGGACTTTGCCTGCTCGGCGCGGTGTATTTCATTTTCAAGACATGATAGAGGCAGGAATGAGGGGTGAGGATTGAGTGGAGGCGTCCCATTGCCACGGTTCTCTCACTCCTCAATCCCCGCTCCTCTGTTATCCTCCGCCCCCATCATGCATATCCACATTCTCGGTATCTGCGGCACATTCATGGGCGGGCTCGCCGTGCTCGCGCGCGCGGCCGGCCACAAGGTCACCGGCTGCGATGCCAATGTCTATCCGCCGATGAGCACGCAGCTCGAAGCGCAGGGCATCCGGCTGATCAATGGTTACGAAGCGGAGCAGGTCGACCTCAATCCCGATGTGTTTGTAATCGGCAACGTGGTCATCCGCGGCAATCCGCTGATGGAGGCCATACTCAACCGCGGCCTGCCGCATGTGTCGGGTCCGCAGTGGCTGCACGACCATGTGCTGCAGGGACGCTGGGTGCTGGCTGTCGCCGGCACGCACGGCAAGACCACGACCAGTGCGATGCTGGCATGGATACTCGATCACGCCGGACTCAATCCCGGATTCCTGATCGGCGGCGTGCCGCAGAATTTCGGTGTGTCGGCGCGACTGACCGAAACGCCGTTTTTTGTCATCGAGGCCGACGAGTACGATACCGCGTTTTTCGACAAACGCTCGAAGTTCGTGCATTACTCACCGCGCACCATGGTGCTGAACAACCTCGAGTACGACCACGCCGATATTTTTCCGGATCTCGCGGCCATCGAAACGCAGTTCCATCACCTGGTGCGTACCATTCCCGCCAACGGCCTGATCGTTGCCCGCGGTGGCGATGCCGCACTGGATCGCGTACTGGCGCGTGGTGCGTGGACACCGGTCGAACGTTTCGGCGGTGATGGCGCATGGCAGGCTGGTGAGCCTGATGCCGATGGCACGTTTGAAGTCATCCATGAGACGGCGTCGCGCGGTCGCGTGATGTGGGATCTGCTCGGTGAACACAATCGCATGAATGCACTGGCGGCGATCGCCGCGGCGCGCCATGCCGGTGTACCGGCGGCCGGCGCGGTTGATGCGCTGGGCCAGTTCCAGAACGTCAAGCGACGCATGGAAATCCGCGGCACGGTGCGCGAGGTCACGGTGTATGACGATTTTGCGCATCACCCGACGGCCATTGCGACGACGCTGGCCGGGCTGCGGCGCAAGGCGGGCAGCGCGCGCATCATCGCGGTGATCGAGCCGCGCTCAAACACGATGAAACTCGGCGTGATGAAACAGGCGCTGCCCGGCAGTCTTGCGGATGCTGATCTGGTGTTCTGTTACAGCGGCGGTCTGGGCTGGGATGCCGCCGCTGCGCTGGAGCCGCTGGGCAGCAAGGCGACAGTGCATGACGATCTCGAGCGCATGGTTGCGGCGATTGCTGCTGCGGCGCGCGCCGGCGATCAAGTGCTGGTGATGAGCAACGGCGGCTTCGGCGGCATCCACGACAAACTGCTGCAGCGGCTGGCAGCCTGATGACGGCCTCATTGGGAGCAATACCTGACGATGCGCTGGGCGCATTCTGCCGGCACACACATGTTGGAGTGACCGGCTCCGGCAAGGGACCGCTTGCCGGACTGACTTTCGGCGTCAAGGACATCTACGACATCGCCGGACACAAGACCGGCTTCGGCAGTCCCGACTGGCTGGCGACCCATGCGCCGGCAACTGATACTGCGCCGGTGGTCGCGAGACTGCTCGCCGCCGGTGCGGACATGCTGGGCAAAACCCAGACCGATGAACTGACGTACAGCCTGAACGGCGAAAACGCGCATTACGGCACGCCAATCAACGTCAATGCGCCCGGGCGCATCCCCGGCGGTTCGTCCAGCGGCTCCGCGGCGGCCGTCGCCGGTGGGCTGGTTGATTTTGCGCTGGGCAGCGACACCGGAGGTTCGGTGCGTGCGCCGGCAAGTTTTTGCGGCATTTACGGCATGCGCCCGACCCATGGCCGTATTTCACTGGAAGGTGCGTGTGCGCTGGCAAAAAGTTTTGATGTAGCCGGCTGGTTTGCGCGTGATGCGGCGCTGCTCGAACGCGTGGGTCAGGTGCTGCTCGGTGCAGAGAATGCGGTGGCACCGGGTGAACTATTGTTGGCACAGGATGCGCTGGCGGTGCTTGATGCTGCCACCACTGAGGCATTGCAACCGGCGCTGGCACGCATCAGCGCCGTACTCGGCACACCGCGCCCGGTGACAGTCAGTGCGGAAGGTTTGCCGCAGTGGTTCCAGGCCTTCCGCGTATTGCAGGGCGCGGAAATCCAGGCCCAACTCGGCGACTGGGTGGCGCGGACGCAGCCGAAACTCGGCCCGGGAGTACGCGAACGCATGCAATGGGTGGCAACGATCAGTGCGGAGGATGTTGCGCGCGCACAGCTGGTGCGTGCTGCGGTGCGCCGGCGCATGGATGAGCTGCTTGCCGGGAACGCGGTACTGGTATTGCCGACGGTGTCCGATATTGCGCCCTTGCTGAATACGCCCGCCGCTGAACTCGACGATTTCCGCGCACGGGCAATGAGTTTGTTGTGTATCGCCGGCCTTGCCGGCCTGCCACAGGTCAACCTGCCGCTGGCGACAGTACGGGGCTGTCCGCTGGGCTTGTCGCTGATCGCCGCGCACGGCAACGATGCGCTGCTGCTGGCGCTGGCGCGGCGCATCTGACCAGCCGGTGCTGATCTACGTTCACGGGTTCAACAGTTCGGCGCTGTCGCACAAAGCGGGACTGTTGCGCGAGAAAATGGCGCAACTGGACTTGTCAGCCCATTTTGCCTGTCCCGAGTTGTCGCATCGGCCGGCGCAGGCCATGGCACAGTTGCAGGCCTTGATTGCGCCGCATGATGCACACAGCGTGACGCTGGTCGGTTCCTCGCTGGGTGGTTATTACGCGACCCATCTGGCCGAAAACTTTGGCGTACGCGTGGTGCTGGTGAATCCCGCTGTGCGTCCCTACGAACTGCTGGCACCGTATGTTGGTCCGCAGAAAAATCTCTACACCGGCGAGGAATACCAATTCACTGCCGGACATGTTGCCGAATTGCGCGCGCTCGAAGTCGATCACATCACTGCGGAACGTTATCTGCTGATCACTGCCACCGGCGATGAGGTGCTGGATTATCGCGACGGGGTCGCGCGTTACGCCGGTTGTGAACTAATCATCGTCAACGGCGGTGACCACGGCTTTCGCGGATTCGCCGATTATCTCGAAACCGTTGTCACATTCTGGCAGCGCGGGCGCGTATAATCGCGCCTCATTTCTGCTCTGTGCGGCATGGTCGCGCGCCACCTGCAGTTTTCCTTTTGTTCCGTGCTTTCCCTGGCGTTTTTCCTGATTTTATCCATTCCGATGAACGTTTTTTACGAAGAAGACGGCGAGTTCAAGGTCGGCACCGTGCTGGCCGATAACGACACATCGCTGCAGGTCGAGGCACCGCACGGCAAACGTTCGAAGGTCAAGGCTTCCGCCGTGCTGTTGCGTTTTGAGGTGCCCGCGCACACCGTGTTCATGCAGGAGGCGCAGGCGCAGGCCGACGCCATCGACATCGATTTCCTCTGGCAATGCTGCGGCGCCGACGAGTTTGCCTACGATGTGCTGGCGCGCGAGTACTACGGGCATGCGCCGGGGGCCTTCGAATCCGCGGGCGTGTTGATGCGCCTGCATGGCGCGCCGATGTACTTTTACAAAAAGGGCCGCGGCCGCTACAAGGCGGCACCGGAAGAATCGCTGAAAGCCGCCCTGGCCAGTGTCGAGCGCAAAAAACTGCAGGCCGTGGCCAAGGCCGCGTACATCGAAGAACTGAATGCCGGCCGCCTGCCGGAGGCGTTCCGGCCGCAACTGGATGCCCTGCTCTACAAGCCGGACAAAAACGGCATCGAGTGGAAGGCACTGGAAGAGGCCAGCATGGCTGCGAAGCTGACGCCGGTGCGCCTGCTCGAGCGTTGCGGCGCGCTGCCCGACCCCCATGTGTATCACCTGAACCGTTTCCTGCACGAACATTTTCCGCGCGGCGCCGGGTTTCCCGAGACACCCGCAGTGGTGCTGCCCGCCGGCCTGCCGCTGGCGGAGGCGCAGGCGTACAGCATCGACGACGCCGCGACCACCGAAATCGACGACGCCTTTTCGCTGCAGACACTGCCTGGCGGCGCGCGCCGCCTCGGCATCCATATCGCCGCGCCGGCGCTGGGCATCACGCCGGATTCGCCGCTGGATGTGATCGCACGTGAACGCATGTCGACGGTGTATTTCCCCGGCGGCAAGATCACCATGCTGCCCGATGCCGCGGTGGAGGCCTACACGCT
>CAMBCD010000204.1 GCA_945863085.1 Bordetella parapertussis | reverse complement strand
TTCCCAAGCCTGCAACGCGATACCCATCGTGGTCATGCCGAAATCAACCTGCTTGGATTCGGTCAGGATGATGTTCTGGTTCGGTCCCTGGGTCTGCTGGGTGCTGATGTTGGTGCCGATCTTTTCATTGACCAGACTGGCCCACACTTGACCATAGACAAAATACAGGCCGCCCACCGATGCGGTACCCAGCGTCAGGTTTTTCGGCCAGTTCGGATTCGGTTTCGCCTGCGCAAAGGCGCTGGTGGCTCCGGCGGCAATAGTCAGCCCGGTGATCGCGGCAAGCACGAACTTCGTTACCTGTGTAAATCTCATTGTCTTCATCCTCGCATTGGGTCGTTAAGAGTTTCAAGACGGCACCCCTGCCGATAGCGGAGCGTTATTCTCATCTTGTGGACCAGCAAAGGCAGAGTAACAAAGCCCCCCGGATTTGGCAAACCTGCGGCCATGCACCGTTCGAGGGCGGATTACCGAAACATCATCAGTCGGGCAGCCACAGGGGCTGCAGCCCGGATTCATCCGCGTTTGCCTGAAATTTTGCATCGATCCCCAGGCCGGGTACCGCCGCAAGCTCGTCATCCACATAAAGAAAAGGCAGCCGTTCGCGCAGCCAGGGCGGCATCGCGGCTTCCTGCAGCAGGTTGCGCACCGTCCGCCGCCGTCCGCCCTGCGCCGGCCGCAGCATTTCCCCGCCCCGCCTCACCCGCACCACCAGCAAGGCCGAGCGCAACGCACCCGCAGCAATCCCCTCGCCCGTGCCGCGTACCAGACGCAGTGAGCCACCGAGCTGCGGCAAGGCCAGCACACCGCGGCCGTTCCATGCCTGCTCGAAAGTCGCCACCAGCCGTGGCAGCGGCCGCAGGATGTACAAGGCATCCTGGAATCGCCGCAGCCCGACCCTGTCCAGTTCAACCCGGACCCGCGCATCAGCCCGCGCCGTGAGCGCCTGCCGCAGCAATTCCTCCAGGCGATCGGCATCCGGCATCGCCACGTCATTGCAGCGCAGGAAATAACGCAGGGCATTGCGCGCACGATGCGGTGCCAGAGGTCTGAGCAGCGCCAGCGGCAGGCGGCTCATTCCGATACCGTCCGCAGCACCCAGATCCTGTTCGGCCAATACGTCGAGCAAATCGGATGCTTCGGCCTGATGCCGGGCGGCCCGCGCCAGCGTCGCGCCAGTCCCCGGCACTTTGCGTTCGAGTACCGGCATCACCTGGTGGCGCAGGAAATTGCGCAGATAAGCCGGATCCCGGTTGCTGTCGTCTTCCACCCACTGCAGCCGGTAACGCTGCGCATGCGCGACGATGGTCTTGCGCGGCACGCCCAGCAGCGGTCGCAGCACCGGCGGCATATTGGTCGCGGCGGAGCGCAGCACCGGCATCCCGGCCAGACCGCGCGGACCGGCACCGCGCAGCAACTGCAGCAGCACGGTCTCCGCCTGGTCATCACGATTGTGCGCCAGCATCAGTACATCGGCGCCGCTGGTGGCGAACACCGCGTAACGCGCCGCGCGCGCCGCCGCTTCGGTGCTGTTGCCGCGAGGCACATCGACTTTGACCACCCGCAGCTTTACGCCAAGTTCACGGCAAAGGCGGCGGCAAAACGCAGCCCAGCGCCCCGCATGCGGACTGATCCGGTGATTGACATGGATTGCGGAAATTCGCGCCGGCGCAATGCGCAAGCGGCGCACCAGCACATGCAGCAGCACCACGGAATCAATGCCGCCGCTGAGGCCGACGACAAGGGTCGCGCTGCCGGGAATCTCCCGCCGCATAATGCCGCGGACCTGATCCGCCAGAACGTCCAGCGACGGAGAATCTGCCGATCTGCGCCGGGGTCCAGGCGCGCCGACCATCTCAGCGGCTTTCCGCTTCCTTGAACTGGCCATAATCCATCAGCCGCGCAAAACGCGCCTCCGCCAGCTTGTCGAGCGGCAGGTCACGCAACTGCTTCCAGCTTTCCTGCAGCGCTTTTTTCAGCGACTGCATCATGGCGTCGTAATCGCGGTGCGCACCACCCAAGGGTTCGGGGATGATCTTATCGACCAATCCCAGTGTTTTCAGCCGGGTCGCGGTGATGCCCAGCGTTTCCGCGGCATCCGGCGCCCGCTCCGCGCTTTTCCACAGGATGGAGGCACAACCTTCCGGCGAGATCACCGAATACGTCGAATACTGCAGCATCAGCGTCACGTCACCGACCGCAATGGCCAGCGCACCGCCCGAACCGCCCTCGCCGATCACCGTGCAGATCACCGGTGTTTTCAGTGCCGCCATCGCATACAGGTTGCGCCCGATGGCTTCCGACTGGCCGCGCTCCTCGGCGCCGACGCCGGGATAGGCGCCGGGAGTGTCAATGAAGGTAAACACCGGCACGCCGAATTTTTCCGCCAGCTTCATCAGACGCAGCGCCTTGCGGTAACCCTCGGGCCGCGGCATGCCGAAATTGCGGTAAATCTTGTCCTTGGTATCGCGCCCCTTCTGGTGCCCGATCACCACCACGGTCTGGCCGCCGAAGCGCGCCATGCCCCCGACGATCGCCGGATCATCGGCGTAAACACGGTCGCCGTGCATTTCCTCGAAATCCGTGAACAGACCGTTGATGTAGTCCAGCGTGTACGGCCGCTGCGGATGACGCGCCACCTGCGAAATCTGCCAGGCATTGAGCTTCGAATAAATCTCCTTGGTCAGGCCCTGGCTTTTTTTCTGCAGCCGCGAGATCTCTTCGGAAATGTCCAGCGCCGAATCATCCTGCACAAAGCGCAGTTCTTCGATCTTGGTTTCCAGATCGGCGATCGGCTGCTCGAATTCGAGAAATGTCGTTTTCATGGGGCGAAATGATACAGGACGTGATGGGTCAAGCGTAATGGGTGCTCAGAAGGGGGTTGCCCATCACCATTCACCTCTCACCGAATCTCAATACCAGGCAACATCGCCGCCACGCGGGTCGTTCGCCGCCTGCGCAGCACCGCCACCGCGCGGCTGAAACACCGCCTGCAGATTGCCCCACTTGCGGTTGGCCGCGCGCAGCTGGTGTCCCTTGCTTTCCAGTGCGCTGCGCCACGCCGCGGAAAATCCTTCGGGTTCGATTTCAATGCGGTCGGGCCAATACTGATGGTGATAACGCGGCATCGCCACCAGTTGCGGCAAATCAACCCTCGGATTGCGCAGATATTCGATTGTCGCCAGCAACACCTGGCTGATGATGCGCGAACCGCCGGGTGCGCCGAGGATCAGCACACCCTTGTCGTCTTCGACAAATGTCGGCGTCATGCTCGACAGCGGGCGCTTGCCCGGCGCCACGCTGTTCGCTGTGCCACCGCGCAACTGGAAACTGTTCGCAACATCCGCACGCAGCGTGAAATCATCCATTTCATTGTTGAGCAACACACCGGTGCCGCGACCGACGATGCCCGAGCCGAACAGCAGGTTGATGGTCAGCGTGGCCGCCACACGATTGCCGGCCGCATCAACAATGGAAAAATGCGTGGTGTTGACACTGCCGGCACCCGCCCCCGTTGCAGCCGGCGGCGGCAGCGGTGTAGCCTTGTCGCGCCGGATTTCCGTAACATATTGATTTAATTTATCTTTTTTTAACAACTCTGCGACCGGAATCGGCGTCTGATCCGGGTCACCCAGTTGTATGCGATCGCGAAAAGCACGGCGCATGACCTCGGCAACGAGGTGGGCGTATTCAGGATCCTGCACATCACCCGCGGGAAATTGCTCCAGCATGCCCAGCGCCTGCGCCAGCGCGATGCCGCCCGCCGACGGCAGTGCCGCCGCGGTAATCCTTGCGCCGCGATAACTGAAACGCACCGGA
The DNA here is from genome assembly GCA_945863085.1 of Bordetella parapertussis. The sequence continues at coordinate 1,521 of CAMBCD010000204.1, read as the reverse complement.
ACACGCTCGACCACGCGATACGCCGCGAGATCACTCATCTGCCAGACGCCGCCCGCAGCCTTGACCGCCGCAACCATGCCCTCTGCCACCGGTCCGTGGTAAAAACCCGCCGCGCCGCCGCGGGTGATCCGTTCCAGCGTCAATGCCAGATCGGGCTGGCGCAACAGATAACCGGGAACCGGTGCGCGACCGTTATCGAGAAACAGCGCAGTCTCTTTTGTTGCGCGCAGCATGGCCTCGCGTAATTGGGTGATCCGCGCGTAACGCCGGTCTGTTTTGAAACCCTCGCTTGCCAGGCGGATGGCCGGCGCCAGCGTGACGCTCATAGGCAAGCTGCCGTAACGCTGCGCCAGGTGCTCCAGCCCCGCCGGCAATCCGGGAATGGCCGCGGCAGTGCCGCCCCGCGTGGTGGCGCCCGGCAAGGGATTACCGGCAGCATCAAACAGGTGTTGCGGCAAAATGCCTGCCGGCGCGGTTTCGCGCGCATCGATCATCACCTGGTGACCATCGTTCGCCCGATGCAACAAAAAAAATCCGCCGCCGCCCAGACCGGATGAATACGGCTCAACGACAGCGAGCGCAGCGGCCACCGCGATCGCGGCGTCAAACGCATTGCCGCCGCGCGCCAGCATCGATTGGCCAGCAGCAGTGGCCAGCGGATGCGCCGATGCAATCGCCGCGCTTGACGAATTAGCTACCTGAGCAGCCACCTGAGTGGCCGCCTGCGCAGCAGTCCAGCACAAGACCACCAGCACCGCGCCCAGCGCATGGCGAAAACGGAATGCCCTGCCGGCACTGCTCATGGTTTCAGCGGCGCCAGGTGTTGCGCAAAAAAAGCCGCGGCACGGCGCTGCGTATCCTGCAGCGCCAGCCGGTTGGGTTCATGGCTTTGCTTGGTCTTGCCGGGATCATCGTACGAATGCTGCGCACCGTCGTACCAGACGAATTCCAGGCCGGCGCTGCGGCCGCGGATTTTTTCCGCGAATGTCCGGCACACGGTCGGCGATACCTCGTCATCGTTTTCGGCGACCGTGATCAGCAGCGGCGCATAAGCCGCGTAATCCGGTTCTGCCGATGGCGCGCGGCAACCCGGGTATTGCGCGATGGCCGCACGAAAACCGCTGGTCGGCGTCGGATTGTGCAGCCCCGGCGGCCGCGGCCCCAGGGCGGCGAGCACGGTCATGCCGCCGTTGGACCAGCCCTGCACGCCGATGCGGTCCGGCGCGACATCGCTGCGACTGCGCAGGTATGTCAGTGCGCCATAAGCATCCAGCGGACGTACCGACTGCTCACTGACCTCCAGCGGCCGGCTGTCGTAGGAATGTCTGGCAAAACCACCGGGATAACCGCGCGGCCCGAAACTGTCGACATGGACGGCCAGGTAACCGCGCTCCGCCCAGAAATTGCCCCACATCCTGTGCCGCATGGTCAGCGCATCGGCGTTGTGCTGACCACGCTTCAGCGAAGAATAGGATCCGGCGCGGCCGTGCAGCATCACCACCGCCGGATGCGGCCCCGGTA
>CAMBCD010000203.1 GCA_945863085.1 Bordetella parapertussis | reverse complement strand
CGACATCCACGGCCGCCGCCACGACATGGCCATCCCGCCGCCGCTGATCCGCCCCGCCGAGCTCGAAGCCATGCGCGAAGCTGCACATGAAAAATTGTCGCCGCAGTTTGCCGAAGTCGTTGCCCAAACCCGGCAACCGTTTTTCCAGGCCATATTCGATATCGAATCGCCGCAGATGACTTACGGTCGCATCGCACTGCTCGGTGATTCCGCCTTTGTTGCGCGTCCGCATTGCGGCATGGGTGTATCCAAGGCAGCCGGTGATGCGATGGTACTGGCCGATCTGCTGCAGGACAGCGACAATGACGTCACAGCGGCGTTGCCACGTTATTCGGCGGCACGCGTACGTTTCGGCAAATCCGTTGTTGCGCATGCCCGCACGCTGGGCGCTTATTTGCAGGGTTGTGCCAACAGCGAACATTTACACACACCGGAAGCCGTGATGCGCGACATCGCGGTGACCCGCGAATTCTGAACAACAGGAGGAACAACAATGAAAGTCGGATTCATCGGACTCGGTACCATGGGCGGATCCATGGCACTCAACCTGCGCAAGGCGGGGTTTGACCTGGTCGTGCACGACATGCGCGAAGCCGCAGCCAAGCCGCAACTCGCGGCAGGTGCGACCTGGGCCGCCGACGTGAAGTCCCTGGGCAAGGTTGTGGACGTGGTGCTGACATCGCTGCCCGGCCCCAAGGAAGCCGAAGCCGTCGGCACCGACCTGATGGCATCGATGAAACGCGGCGGGGTGTGGTTCGACCTCACCACCAATTCACCGACCGTCGTGCGTTCACTGTCTGCACGTTGCGCGGAACACGGCATCAGCATGCTCGACGCACCGGTGTCGGGCGGACCGCATGGCGCCAAGTCGGGCAAGATGGCGCTGCTGGTCGGTGGTGATGAAAAAGTCTTCAACGACAAGCGCAAGGTGCTCGATGCGATCGGTGACCAGGTGATTTACATCGGCCCCATCGGTGCCGGCACCGTCGCCAAACTCGTGCACAACTGCGCCGGTTACGCGATCCAGACTGCACTCGCCGAAGTGTTCACCGTCGGCGTCAAGGCCGGTGTTGACCCGCTGGCGCTGTGGGCCGCCGTGCGCCAGTGTTCGCTGGGCCGCCAGCGCACCTTCGACCGGCTGGGCCGGCAATTCCTGCAGGGCAGCTTTGATCCCCCGGACTTTGCGCTGAAACTCGCGTTGAAGGACGTCACGCTGGCCACCGAACTCGGCCGCGAACTCGGGGTACCGATGCGTATTGCCAACCTCGCCCACGCCGACATGACCGAAGCGCTGAACCGCGGCTGGGCCGATCGTGATTCTCGGGTCTCGATGTTGTTGCAGGAGGAACGCGCCGGCGTCGAAATCAAGGTGCCCGCGGCGGAGATCCAGGACGTGCTGCAGAAAGACGGCTAAAATCGGAACAATCGCGCGGGCCTGGCGTCCGCAGGAGCATGACATGCCATGGCGTCACAGGATCGGTCTCCTTGCAACATGCATCGCGCTTTTCGCAGCGTTCGCGGCTAGCGCACAGGACAGTACCGACCCGCTGCTCGACCGGGCAATCTCCGGCGAGCACCGTAGCGAGGCCAACCGGCTGCGCGACAAATACCGCCATCCGCGCGAAACACTGCTGTTTTTCGGCCTGCGTCCGGACATGACCGTGGTCGAAATCTGGCCCGGCGGCGGCTGGTACTCGGAAATCCTCGGTCCGGTGCTGCGCGAACGCGGCAAATATTATCTGGCGCATTACGCCATTGAAAATCCGAAAATTGCCGGCTGGCAGCGCACTGCCCGCGAAAAGCTGCAAGCCACCATTGCACAGCAAGCGGCGCTCTACGGCAAACCGGTGTTTACCGCCTTCGGCCCGCCTGACTATCTGGCAATTGCACCCGCAGGCAGCGTTGACCTGGTGCTGACCTTCCGCAATGTCCACAACTGGAGCAGCCAGCAATCCGACCAGGCGGCCTTCCGGGCTTTTTTTGACGCGCTGAAACCCGGCGGCATACTCGGTGTGGTTGAACATCGCGCCAGGCCCGGCACGCCGTTCGAACGCATGGTGAAAACCGGTTACATGACCGAGGCCTACGTCATCGGGCTCGCCGAAAAGGCCGGATTCAGGCTGGCCGAAAAATCCGAGATCAATGCCAACCCGCTGGACACCACTGAGCATCCCAACGGCGTATGGACGCTGCCGCCGATGATGCGCGGCCGCATCGATCCGGAAAAATACGGCGCGATCGGCGAAAGTGACCGCATGACACTGAAGTTTCGCAAACCGCAATAAGCTTATGCCCGTCACCCCGCTCTATGCCGCACTGCTCGCGCTGATTTTTGTCGCGCTGAGCATCCGCACCATCCGCCTGCGCCGCCGTTATCACGTCGGCGTCGGTGACGGTAGCCATGCCGAACTGCAACGCGCGGCGCGGGTGCATGCCAATTTTGCGGAATACGTACCGCTGGCGCTGCTGCTGATTTATTTTGTGGAAACCGGAGGCGGGCCCTTGTTGCTGATTCACACCCTCGCCATCGCATTGCTCTCAGGCCGCCTGTTGCATGCCTGGGGTGTCAGCAAGGTCCGGGAAAATTACCGCTACCGCACCACCGGTATGGTGCTGACCTTCAGCGTGATCCTTGCCGCCTGCCTGTACCTGCTGCTGGAACGGCTCTTCTGATGAAAATCAGTGCCGGCTCATCTTTGATACAAGCCGGGATTGAGCCGGTCAATATCCGCCTGCACCTGTTCGCGGCTGCGCTCGTAGACGATTTCCCGTCCCATCACCGAACCGGCGTAGGCTTGGCCGTTGCGCGTCGGCGCCAGGGTGCACTTCACGCTGTGCACACCCGCCCCGATCACCACCTCGATCGCAGACGCGCGTTTGCTGAATACCACGACTTCCATCACCTGCCGGGTTTCGGTGTCACGCACCTGAATTTTTTCGGTCTGCATCGTGGCCACCCCCTTTTCACAAACAGCGCCTGCACGGCACACCTGCCGCCAGAGGCATCATAGCGTCAGTAAGCGCTTGTGACCGCTCCCGGTAGCTTATAATTTCGCGCTTTCCCCCATTACCCCATTCTTCCATCCATTTTCCGGATATCCGCACCGCGCCGCATGCTGATCAAATTCACGCTCAACGGCGATCCTGCCGAAGTACACCTGAAATCACCCGACCGCCTGCTGGTCGATGTATTACGCGAAGACCTGCAGCTCACCGGCACCAAACACGGTTGCGGCATCGGCGCCTGCGGCACCTGCACTGTCATCGTCGACGGCGCGCCGGTGTCTTCCTGCCTGCAACTCGCTGCTTTGTGCGACGGCGCCAATGTACGCACCATTGAAGGGCTGGACGAAGCCGGCATTCTGCACCCGGTGCAACAGGCCTTCGTCAACAAATCGGCAATGCAGTGCGGCATCTGCATCCCGGGCCATGTCATGCAATGCGTATCGCTGCTGGAAAAAAACCCGAACCCCAGCGAAGAGGACATCCGCATGAGTGCGGACAGCGTGTATTGCCGCTGCACCGGCTACGTGAAAATCATGGATGCCTACCGTGAAGCGGCGGCGTTGATCAAAAAGGCGGACAAGGCATGAACAACCGCCATAAAAACCTGCGCGATCCCAAATTTGAATCCGGCCTGCTGGTGGTCGGCAAGGATGTGCCGCGCACCGACGCGATCCCCAAGGTCACCGGCGCCGCACAATATGTCGCCGACATCCACATGCCCGGCATGCTGCACGCTGCCGTGCTGCGCAGCCCGCATCCGCACGCACGCATCCTGTCCATAGACACCAGCGCCGCGCGCAGCATGCCCGGCGTCAAGGCCGTGGTCACCGGCGAGGACACGGCAAAACGCAAATGGGGCGCCTTCCGCCCCGACCTCTATCCACTGGCCATCGGCAAGGTGCGTTACGTCGGCGATGAAGTCGCCGCGGTCGCTGCCACCGATCCGGAAACCGCACGCGCCGCGGTGGACCGCATCGTCGTCGAATACGAAGTACTGCCGGGCGTGTTTTCGCTGGATGAAGCGATGGCGCCTGGCGCAGCGCTGGTGCATGACGACACGCCGGGCAACGTCGCCCATGAATTCGCCTTCGAACGCGGTGAAGTCGATGCCGGCTTCAAGGCATCGGATGTCATCGTCGAAGGCACCTGGGATTCGATCCGGCAGTGGCATTCATCGCTCGAAACCATCGGCTGCGTTGCGCACTGGAGCAACAACCGCGTATCCATGTGGTGCAACACCCAGACCCCCTTCCTCGCCCGCGGCCGTTATGCCATCGCGCTCGGCGTGCCGGAATCGCAGGTGCGGGTGATCCAGACCGAGGTCGGCGGCGGTTTCGGCAACCCGTCGGCGGACTGGGCGGTTGAACAGGCCTGGGATCTCGCCGCAGAAAAACTGAACATCGATGTTGTTGATCTGCTGCGCATGAATGCGGTCGAGGAAGGTGACGTCTCGCCACACAACCACAAAATCACCAGTGGCGAGCTGCGCCAGTGCATCGACAAGGCGGCAGACCTGATCCAGTGGAAAAAGAAGAAGGAAAATAAGGGCAAGAACAAGCAGTCCAACAGCGGCCTCGGCATGGGCTGCAGCATCCACGTCAACGGCCGCCGCAGTTTCGGCGACTGGGACGGCAGTTCGGCCATCGTGCGCATCAATGAGGACGGCCGCGCCACCATCATCACCGGCGAAGGCGAAATCGGCCAGGGCACCCTGACCGTGCTGCGCCAGATCGCTGCCGAAGAACTCGGCATGCCATACGAGGACGTGGATATCACCCGCCCCGACACCGATGTGCATCCGCATTCACTGGGTGCGCTGGCCAGTCGCGTGACTTATGTCGCCGGCAATGCGGTCAAACTCGCCGCTGCGGCCGCACACAAACAACTGATGGCTGCAGCAGCAGAACAATTCAAGAAGCCGGCCGAAGACCTGACCATCATCAACGGCCAGATCGGACCGAAAAAAGGCGCCGAAAGCGAGTTCAAACCGGTTAGCACCGTGGTGCGTGCCAATATCTACAAACGCGGCGGCGAAGCCATCGTCGGCGTCGGCAACTGGGACAATCCTTCGGAATTCCCGGACCACAGCCGTTACGGCAATGAATCCGGCGCCTACAACTTTGCCGCGCAAGCAGTCGAGGTCGAAGTCGATCGCGGCACCGGTGTGGTCGAGCTGAAGGAAATTTCCGCAGTCGTCGATTGCGGGACCGTGATTCACCCTGCCGCTGCACAGGGCCAGGTCGAAGGCGCGGTGGCCCAGGGCATCGGTCTTGCCATGACCGAATATTTCGACTGGCACAACGGCACCCCCACCGATCCGCAGTACATCGATTACCCGCTG
>CAMBCD010000202.1 GCA_945863085.1 Bordetella parapertussis | reverse complement strand
TCATCGGCACGCATCAGCCGGCGTGCAATGCGCGGTGAGCCGGGATAGTGCTGCAAGTGTCCATCAGGATTGTCGGCACGTACGGCCTCGAGATAGGGCAGCAGTGCTGCAGGCGCATCAGTGCGCGCCCAGACGCGGCCGATGCCGTGCCGCCATTCTTCGGTTTTTTGCGACCACGCGTGCGTCAGGTCATAACGGCCGATACCGGCATGGGTGTCGAGCATGCCGAAGGGTTTGTCTTTTTTGGCCAATGCGACCAGCAGTCGCGACAGCAAGGCATGTTTGAACACGTCGGCGACATTGCCGGCGTGAAACTGGTGGCGGTAGGAAAGCATGGCCGGGATTAGACCACATGCGCCGCCGCCGCGCCGCCGCGCGGTTGGGAAAAAACGGCTAAACTCAGTTGTAAATGCATCACGCCGTTGCGCAGTCGAAGCAATGGCTGACCTCAGGCGGCAGGGGCAACGGGGAGGAGTTGTGGAAGCAGGGGAGCAGGGCAAGGACGCGGCCGGCATTTCCGGCACGGTGGCGCCGGCCAGACGCCACGGCATGCTGGGACGCATGCTCAGAAAACCGCTGCCCGTGATCGGGCATCTGGCAGTCGGCACGCAATTGCAGATCCTCGGCGGCGCCCTGCTGGTTTTATTCGTGATGGTCGGCATCGCCACCTTCGTCAATGACATCCGCGTCACCTCCGGCGCGGCCTATGCCAAGGCCAATGCCGAAATCAGCATGCTGTCGCAGCGGTTGGGCAAATCAGCCCAGCAGGCGCTGGACGGCGATCCCCGGGGTTTTGAGCAACTGCTCGAGGCGCGAGACCGGATTGTTGACGTTGTCGATGTGTTGAAAGGCAGCGGCACCAACGGTGAATTCGCATTGCCGGAATGGGCACTGCAGGTGGTTCCGGAAATGGCCGGCGTGGCCCGGGTCTGGGAGGACGCGGAATCGAATGTCCTTGCTTTGGGGTATTTGCGTGAACCGCTGGTGCGTTTTAAAGCGGCGCCCGGCGGTTCTGTCCATGCCGATGGCGAACGCATCGTCAAGAACATCCTGCGCGATACCGATACGCTGCTGCAGGCCACGCAGACCCTGGCGGCCAAACAGACCGAAATCGAAAATGATCGATCATGGCTGAAGGCGATCATGCTGCTCGCCGTGCTGGGCGCCATTCTGCTGTGCATCATGGTCAAGGTGTACCTGGCGGAGAGCTGGGTGCGTGCCGAGCTGGCGGAACGGCAACTGGAGGAGTTGCGCATCCTCGGCGAAGTCGGACAGGCGGTCAGCGCCTCGCTGGACCTGGACCGGGTGCTGGAAACCATCGTTACCCAGGCCGTCAGACTGGGTGCTGCGGACTCCGGCACCTTGTATGAGTACGACGAGGCGACGGGGATATTCAATCCGCGCGTCAATGTCGGCATGACCGCGGAACTGGTTGACTCCCTGCGTGAATCCCGCCTCAAGGTAGGGCAAGGGGCCGTGGGCATGGCGGCAGAGCGTCGCGCGGCCTACCAGATCGCCGATGTGGAACAGGATCCGAATTACAGGCTGCGCGACGTGCATAAACGCGGGGGAGGTTATCGCGCAGTGCTTGGTGTTCCATTGTTGCGCGATGACCGGCTGGTCGGCGGCCTGGTGATCCGGCGCATCAGGCCCGGCGGGTTCGGCCAGTCGGTGGTGAACATGCTGCAGACGTTTACCGGCCAGTCGGTGCTGGCAATCCAGAATGCGCGATTGTTCGACGAAATACGCCAGAAGGGTGCACAACTGGAAGCCGCGAACCAGCTGAAGTCGCAGTTCCTCGCCAACATGTCGCACGAACTGCGCACGCCTCTCAACGCCATCATCGGCGTAACGGAGATGCTGCTGGAGGATGCCCGTGACCTGAAGCGCGATGATGAAATCGAGCCGCTGGAACGCGTGCTGCGCGCCGGGCGGCACCTGCTGGAGTTGATCAACGACATCCTCGACCTGTCGAAAATCGAGGCCGGCAAGATGGACCTGCATGCCGATACCTTCCCGATTGCGCTGCTGGTCGGTGACGTGGTCAAAACCATCGAGATGCTGGCCGGCAAGAACGGCAACAGGATTGCCCTGGAGTGCCCGCCCGACATCGGCACCATGCACGCCGACCAGATCCGTGTGCGGCAGGTGCTGCTGAACCTGATGAGCAACGCCAACAAATTCACCAAGGACGGTACCGTCAGTGCCAAGGTACAGCGTGAAGCGCGCGAAGGCCGCGACTGGATTACGGTTGCCGTCACCGATACCGGCATCGGCATGACGCCCGAACAGTTGTCCCGGCTGTTCAATGATTTTGTGCAGGCGGATGCGTCAACGACGCGCAAATATGGCGGCACCGGGCTGGGCCTCGCGATCAGCCGGCGCCTGTGCCAGATGATGGGCGGCGAAATCACCGTGACCAGCGAGCCCGGCAAGGGCTCGACCTTCCTGATGAACCTGCCGGCTGATTCTGGTGCTGCGCCGGTGGCGGCACCGGCACGCCCGATGGCCGTTGCGAAGGCGGGCGAGATATCCCGGGGGTCGGTGATCCTGGTGATCGATGATGATGAATCGGTGCTGGACCTGACCGAACGTTTCCTGACGCGCAAGGGTTTCAAGGTGGTCACCGCCAACAACGGCCACGAAGGCCTGCGCCTGGCGCGCGAACTGCATCCCGCGGCGATCACGCTGGACGTGCTGATGCCGCAGTTGGACGGCTGGACTGTGCTTGCCGCGATCAAGGGTGATCCCGAGCTGGCCGACATCCCGGTGATCCTGATGACCATCATCGACGACCGTACGCGGGGTTATGCGCTGGGGGCGACCGAATACCTGATCAAGCCGGTGAACCGCGAAAAGCTGACCTCTGTGCTGCGGGCCGCCTGCGGCACGGCGGGGCGCAAGGTGCTGGTCATCGATGACGATGAACTCATGCGCAACGGTGTCTGCCAGTCCTTGAAACGCGATGGCTGGGAAGTCAGCGAGGCCGCCAATGGCCGCATCGGGATCGAACGTCTCGGCCAGTCGCGCCCGGACGTCATCATGCTCGACCTGATGATGCCGGAGATGAACGGTTTCGAATTCCTGGTCGAGATGCGCAGCAAACCGGAGTGGCGTGATATCCCTGTCCTCGTAGTGACAGCCAAGGACCTGACCGCCGAAGAACGGGCGCAGCTGAACGGGCATGTCGAACGGGTCATGGACAAGGGTTCCGCGGAGCTGGCCGAGTTGCTGGGCGAGATCGGGCAGGTGCTGGAAGTCTCGATCACACGCCGGCGCGATGGTGCTGCGGAAGGCGAAGGAAAAAAACCGGCATGAAAATTCTCTACGTCGAGGATAACGACGACAACATTTACATGCTGGAGCGACGCTTGAAGCGTGCGGGGTTTGCCGTGCTCATTGCCCGCGACGGCGCGGATGGCGTGGCCAAGGCCGGCAGCGAACAGCCGGACCTGATCCTGATGGATCTGAGCCTGCCGGTGCTCGACGGCTGGGAGGCAACGCGTCGCATCAAGCAGGGCGAGGGCACCAGCCGGATTCCGCTGATCGTGCTGACCGCCAATGCGATGACTGGCGACAGGGAAAAAGCCTTTGCGGCGGGTTGTGACGATTTCGACACCAAGCCGGTCGAATTCGAGCGCCTGCTGGCCAAAATCAATGCCCTGATATCGCAGGAGTAACAATTATGAAAGATGCAGCGCTGCTGGTCGTCGATGACAACGATGACAACCGTTACACGCTGACGCGCAGGCTGAAGCGCGAAGGCTACGAGAACATTTCCACGGCGAATGACGGCCGCCAGGCGCTGGAGCAACTGGCGCTGAAAAAATTCGACCTGGTCATGCTCGACGTGATGATGCCGGAGCTGAACGGCTACGAAGTGCTGGAGCGGATGAAGGCCGATCCGAAGCTGCGCGACATCCCGGTGATCATGATTACCGCGGTCGAAGACCAGGAAAGCGTCGTGCGCTGCCTCAAGCTCGGCGCAGAGGACCACTTGCCCAAGCCTTTCGACGCCACGCTGCTGGCGGCACGGGTCAGCGCGAGCCTGGAGAAAAAGCGCCTGCGCGATGAATTGCATGAACTGAACCAGACGCTGGAAGCGCGGGTGCAGCAACAGTTGTCGGAACTCGACCGGCTGGGCTTGCTGAAGCGGTTTTTCTCGCCGCAGATCGCCAAAACCATCCTCGATACGGGCGGCGAGCAGATGCTGAAAACCCACCGCCGTGACGTGGTGGTGGTGTTCCTCGACATGCGCGGCTTCACGGCGTTTACCGACAAGGTCGAGCCGGAAGAGGTGATGGATGTGCTGTCCGAATACCACAATGCCATGGGGCCGCTGATTTTCGCCGAAGGCGGCACGCTCGACCGCTTCACCGGCGACGGCATGATGATTTATTTTAATGACCCGATCAAAATGGAATTCCCGCTGGCCAACGCGGTGCGGATGTCGCTGGCGATGCAGCGCGATTTTGTACCGCTGCGCGAGGCCTGGCAGAAACGTGGATTCAAACTTGACCTCGGCATCGGCATTGCCCAGGGATATGCGACTCTGGGCGCCATCGGTTTCGAAGGGCGCTGGGATTACACCTGCATCGGCTCGGTGACCAACCACGCCGCGCGCCTGTGCGGAGAGGCGAAGGGTGGCCAGATCCTGACCAATGATAAAACCCATGCCCGCATTGAAAGCCTGGTCCAGGCCGAACCTCTGGGGGCCATGACCTTCAAGGGTGTCGCTGAACCGGTGCCGGTGGTGAACATCACCGGGCTGACAGGCTGATTGGACTGACTGAGGGCAACTGAGGGCAACTAAGGGAAACACTGATGGGTTTGCAGAGATTGCATGTCGCGGCGCGTTACAGCGAGGCTGCCATTTTTAACGGTGTGGTGTACTTGGCCGGCATGGTGCCGGAATGTACTGCCGCCGACATCCGCAGCCAGACCGCTGATGTGCTGGCACAGGTGGATTTACGGCTGAAAGAAGCGGGCAGCAACAAGGCCTGTATCCTGCGCACACAGATTTTTCTCGCCGACATCAAGGACATTACAGCGATGAACGAGGTCTGGGATGCCTGGGTCGCCCCGGGCTCGGCGCCGCCGCGCGCGACCGTGCAGGCGGCATTGTCGGATGCACATTACCGCATCGAGATCGTGGTGACTGCGGCACAGTCAGCAGCAGCCTGAGCGCCGGCCATTCAAAATGAAAAAAGCCGGCGCGAGGCCGGCTTTTAATTAAATGGTGGAGGCGGCGGGAATTGAACCCGCGTCCGCAAGCCCTCCACAGTCAGGACTACATGCTTAGCCTGGTTATTTGGAATTCGCCTCGCACCCGCCAGCCGGCAGGCTGGTGTTTGGCTAGCCGCTTCGACGGATCCGCAGGGC
>CAMBCD010000201.1 GCA_945863085.1 Bordetella parapertussis | reverse complement strand
GCGCCGAGAAGGCCGGTCGAGGTGTCGGTAATCGCGCTGACCCAACCGGTCAGCAAGGTATTGCTGCCGTCGCTGGCGCCGCCGGTGAATGCGCAATCGCTGCCGCTGGTGTTGTACTGGAAGCTGTCCAGCGAAGTGATCGTAGCGGCATCGGAGGTGCGATCCACGCCCATCCATATCTTGGAGATGATGTCGTTGGCGTAGGCGGCCGCATCGGCCCGGTATTTTGCATCCGCTGCTGCAGAAAATGCAGCCGCCTGCATGCCGACCATCGCCAGGATGCCGACTGAAAAGATCATCAGTCCGATCAGGGCTTCGAGCAGCATGACGCCGCGCTGGCTATTCAGCTTCCCCGGTTTTCTGGAAATGCGGTTCATGGATGTTGGTCCTAGCAGGCGCGTGTGTCGGTTGGGCTGGTGACCGGGTTGACCGCAGGATCACAGGTGCGAATCTGGCCACCTGGTGATACCACGACTGTCAGGCAACGCATCGGGCCGCCGGCCGCAGCGCACAATCCGCCGGCGGAATTGGTGATCTGGTAGGTGATTGACTGGCCGATGGTCAGCGCACCGAAGCCGGTGAAGATGGCCCGTCCGTCATAAGAGGCATCGCCGCTGGACGAAGCGATTTCCACTAACGTACCGGTCTGCTTGCCGCCGCCTTCCGCGCCGAACTTGCCTTCGATGAAGTTATAGGAGCCCGTGCGCGGCACCCACTCGCGCACCATCCAGTTCACGCCACTGGTGGAGGCGAGGGTGGAGGCGCCAACATTGACGAGTCCTTCAATGGGTTCCTCGTTGGTCAGTACCATTTCGACCCGGGCATTGCGCTTGACGGCTTCCGCACGTGCCAGCGACAGGCCGCTGACCAGGGTGTCAGTGGTCGCCTTCAGTCGGGCATTGGCCAGGAACTTGGAATATTCCGGCACACCCATCACCATCAGTATGGCGAGGATAACGAGACCGATGATGACCTCGATCAGGCTGACGCCGGTTTGCCGGTGTTTCAGCATCCGCCAGCCTTGTTGGTGACCCAGCAGTTGGAATTGGTGGTCCAGCCTGTCGGGGCGCCAGTGGTGGCGCGGGCATTGGCTTGGTTGAGCGTAAAGATGAAACTCCCGGTACCCTGGGCGGTGATTCCGGTTGCGACGATGCCGAATGTCGTCGCGGTCAGCGTCGGGCAAGTATAGGTGAAGTAGCGTCCAGTCGGCAGCGGCGCGATAGTGCCTGCGGCACAGGCACCGACATAGGTCCGGTTATCCTGGAAATACTGCTCCATCCGGACGCGATGTTCTGACAGTGTCGCGGTGGCTTCGGCGATTTTGCCGCGCAGCACGTAATCGGAATACTGTGGAACAGCAATGGCCGACAGAATGCCGACGATGGCAACAACAACCAGTAGATCAACCAGACTAAAGCCGCGTTCGCGTTTCATGGGGACTCCCCTTGGATGGTCAGAGATTAAGACTGATTCTACGCTGCCGCCACGGCTTCCCGATGAGTGGTTATCCATTCGGCATAAGCGGTTACGGCCGGCCGGGAAGCGTGAAATCGCGCACGGTTTTCCGCAAACCCCCCCGGTTGTTGCGGGTGGCAGGCAGGCAGGCCCGGCGGGTGGTCTGCCCGGAATTAGACAAAGTCCAATCTTTGGCCTAAAATAAACTTCAATGAAAGCAATGTCTTACAGCCGCCATGAATTGATCGCCCTGTTGCGCAAGCAGGGCATCGCGCCTACGCATCAACGGCTGGAAATTGCCAACGTGCTGTTCAGCCGCTGTGAGCATCTGGCGGCAGACCAGATTCTGACGCTGGTCAACGAGCGTCATGCCGAAACGTCGAAGGCGACGGTTTACAACACGCTGAACCTGTTCCGCGACTGCGGCCTGATTCGTGAGGTAATTGTCGATCCGAAACGGGTGTTCTACGATCCCAACACGCAGCCGCACCATCATCTTTACAACGTCGATACCGGTGAAATTACTGATGTTCCTGCTGACGACCTTGCAGTCAGCGGCCTGCCGGAATTGCCCCCGGGCATGGTGACCGAAGGCGTGGATATCGTCGTCCGCATCCGCGCGCTCTGAGCGGGGGATTGCTGTAAAATGCGGCCTCCCCGGGCTGACGTAGCTCAGGTGGTAGAGCAACTGATTCGTAATCAGTAGGTCGGAGGTTCGACTCCTCTCGTCAGCACCACCGGCATGTCTCCGGATTCCTCAATATCCTGTCCTGTGCCTTGTGCAGCCCGCGCTTTCTGTGCCGGCTGCATTTCTTTTTTGGCGGTAAAGGAATAAATGCACGCGGGCAACCTTAAGTGTATTGCGCCGGTGCTTATTCATCACCGGCGCAACCGAGGAAAACCCTTTAAGTGTTTGTTTTTATTTATATTTTAAAGAACACCCGAGATGCCACCGTCAAGGTTGATGCTGGTGCCGGTGACGTAACTGGCGGCATCGGATACGAGGAAGGTGATGACATTGGCGACTTCCTGCGCTTCGCCGGCGCGCTTCATCGGGATGTCTTTGCCAAGCTTGCTGTAATACTCCTCGGCGCTGATGCCGTCCTTGGTGTAACGGCGTTCATGCTGGCCTGATTTGATCTTGCCGATGCAGATGGTGTTGACGAGGATATTGTCCACGGCGAATTCCTTGGACAGGGCCTTGGTCATCGCCAAGCCCGCGGCGCGCGAGATCGACGTCGGATACGATTCCGGTCCCGGCTGCTTGGCGGCGGAAATGGTGATGTTGATGATGCGGCCGCCACCTTGTTTTCTCATGTGCGGGATGGCGAGTCGCGTGCAGCGAATCGCGCCGAACACCTTGAGTTCGATGTCCGCCGCCCATTCCTCGTCCTGCAGTTCGAGGAACTTGCCGCGCTTGGAAGTGCCGGCGTTGTTGACGAGGATGTCGATACGGCCGAATTTCTGTGCGACGGCTTCGATGAAATTTTTGCAGTCGGCTGCCTTGCTCATGTCGGCCACCATGGCCAGCACTTCGCCGCCCGCCCTGGTGATTTCAGCGGCGGTGGCGTCGAGCAGCGGTTTGCCCCGCGCGCAGATGGCTACTTTGGCGCCTTCCCGGGCCAGCGTCAGGGCGGTGGCCTTGCCAATGCCTTCAGTGCCGCCTGTGATTATCGCGACTTTGCCTTTGAGTCCGAATTCCATGCCGTTTGTCCTCCACAATCGTCAAAAGAGCGCGCATTGTATCCCCAACGGGTCTTTTGCGACCTGGACATTAGTCGTAGGATAGACGCCAGTGGGGCCGGATATTGCATCCTTGAGACCGCACTGACCGGAGACTGATCATGGCTTGCATCCACAGCATGTTACGCAAAGTGCGGCAAACAGCAGGGCCAATGCTGCTCGCCACCGGGCTGTTGGCGCAGGCCCCGGTTTTTGCCGCCGAACGCGAACTCACGGTCGACCAGTTTTCGGTGGTCAAACTCACCGTGAAGACGGTGCCGGATGCGCGCAGTGCACGCTCACTGGGACCGCAGCGCGAAGGCACCGGCGTGGTCATCGATTCCAGCGGACTGGTGCTGACCATTGGTTACCTGGTGACTGAAGCCGATACCGTGGAACTGGCAACGGCCGACGGCCGGAAATTCCCGGCCAATGTCATCGGTTACGACAACGCCACCGGCCTCGGGTTGGTGAAATCGCTGCAACCGCTGCCTGTCAAACCGGTTGATTTCGGTGAATCCTCCGCTGCGAATCTGCGCGATCTGGTTCTGATCGTCGGTTTCGACGGCGTAGCACCTGCCTACATCGTGTCCAAACGGCCGTTCGTCGGTTACTGGGAGTATCTGCTCAATGAGGCGATTTACACCGCGCCGGCGACGGTCAACTGGCAGGGGGCCGCGCTGCTCTCGCGCGAAGGCAAACTGCTTGGCATCGGGTCGCTGGCCGTAGGGGACGCCATCGGCAAGAGCAATGTCCCGGGAAACATGTTCGTGCCGATCGACACCTTGAAACCGGTGCTGGGGGATTTCATTGCCAACGGCCGCGCGACAAGCAAACCGCGGCCCTGGTTGGGCATTACCTCACAGGAGGTGCAGGGCAAGGTGATCATCACCCGCGTCACCGACGAAGGGCCGGCAGCGGATGCCGGCTTGCAGGCCGGTGACATCATCGTCGGTCTCGGTGGCCAGTCACTCAGCGGACAGGCGGACTTCTACCTGCGTCTGTGGAAAAGCGGCGACGCCGGGGTGGAAGTCACGCTGGACGTGCTGAAAGGCAGCAAGGTCGAACCGGTAAAGGTCAAATCCATCAATCGCGAGCAGCATTTCCGCGCGAAGCCGGTCTATTGAATTTGAATTGCGGGTAACGGCTCCCCGCGGCTAAACACCAGCACGTGCGAAGATTGCGCCAGAGAATGTTCTAGAAGTAATCCATGCCGAAGCAGCCCGAGGCAAGATCCATCTGCTCCACCAGCTTGCGTCCCACCATGTTGCGCAGGGTCTCGGTGGTGCCGCCACCGAGGCTGCCGTAACGCGTGCCGCGGAAAAAACGCGATACCGGAAATTCGTCGGTGAAACCGTAACCACCGTGCACCTGGACCGCTTCGCTGGTGACGCGGATCGACATTTCATTGGTGTAGATCTTGGCCATCGCCGCCAGCGTCGGATCGGGGAATCTGTTGCCTGAAACCGTGTCGCCTGAAACCGCAGCGCGGTAGAGCAGGCCGCGCGCCGCCTCGATCTCGATGTACATGTCGGCCACTTTCCAGCGCATGCCCTGGAAGTCGCCGATCTTTTTGCCGAACGCCGAACGGTTGCGCATGTATTTCACGGCTTCTTCCAGCGCTCCTTCGGCGAGGCCGAGGCAGATCGCCGGATTGAGGCAGCGCTGGGTGTTGAAGGCCGACAGCAGTTTTTTCATGCCGTTGTCGCGGATCACCAGGTTTTCCAGCGGCAGTTCTATGTCATCGAAGAATACGTCGGACAGGTATTCGCCGCCCATCGTGTGATAACTCGCCTTGGCGCTGAGGCCCTTGATGCCCCCCGGCACCAGTACGCAGCCGATGCCTTCGGCGCCCGGTTTGTTGTCGACACGGGTGAACACCACGAACATCTCGGCGATGTCGGCGCGTGAAATCAGCGTTTTCGCGCCACGCAGGATCACGCGGTCACCCTTGATGGTGCAGTTGGTCTTGTAGTTCGGCACGTCGGTGCCGGCATCGGGTTCGGTCATGCAGATGGCGAGCATCGCTTCGCCAGTGGCGACGCGGGGCAGGATTTTGCGTTTGATTTCCTCGGGCGCAAATGTCGAGATCACGCGCGTCTGGGTGCCGACCTCGCCGAGTGCGCCCATTGCGGTGACGTAACAGACTTTGCCGATTTCCTCGAGCACCAGCACGGTGTCGAGTATCGACAGCCCGGAGCCGCCGTATTCCTCGGGTACCGCCATGCCGAG
>CAMBCD010000200.1 GCA_945863085.1 Bordetella parapertussis | reverse complement strand
TCAGGCCGATGTCCTGCAGCCGGTTGAAACGCATGTAGCTCGCGCTGTGGCAGTTCAGGCAGTAATTGGCGAAGTGCCGCGCGCCGCGTTGCAGTGATGCGTGGTCTTCTTCATTGATCGGCGCACGATCCAGCTTGATATGGTCGCCGGCGGCCAGCGCCAGTGTCGGCACCAGCAGCAGGGCCGCGAATAAACTCGCAAATAAGCTATTGATTTTATTCATGTTTTTTATCATCACATGGTCACCCGGTCCGGTTCCGGCTTGGTCTTGTCCATCACCGAATACCACGGCATCAGCAGGAAGAACGAGAAATAGATCAGCGTGCCGACCTGCGAAACGATGGTGCCGGCGGGGGTCACCGTCTGCGTGCCGTAATAACCGAGCACCAGGAACACGATGACAAAAATGCTCAGCGCGGCCTTGGACAGCGAACCCTTGTAACGGATCGACTTCACCGGGCTGCGGTCCAGCCACGGCATCAGGAAGAAAATCAGTGTCGCAGCACCCATCATCGCCACGCCCCAGACTTTGGCTTCGATTGCCAGCGGCCCACCTATCATCAGCACGATCAGCACGAGGCCGATCACCGATGCGGCGAACTTCACGCGCTGGTCGCGCGCGGTCAGCCAGATCAGCACGACGTAGGCGGCCACACCGATCGCCAGCACCAGCATGAAGTCTTCGGTAATTGCACGCAGGATCGAGTAATACGGCGTGAAGTACCACACCGGGGCGATATGCGGCGGGGTCTTCAGCGGATCCGCCGGGATGAAATTGTTGTACTCGAGGAAGTAGCCGCCCATTTCCGGCGCGAAGAACACCACCATGAAAAACAGGAACAGGAATACCACCGTGCCGACAATGTCCTTCACCGTGTAATACGGGTGGAAGGGGATGCCGTCGAGCGGGTGGCCCTGCGCGTCCTTGTGTTTCTTGATCTCGACGCCATCGGGGTTGTTCGAGCCGACTTCGTGCAGCGCCATGATGTGCGCAGCAACGAGGCCCAGCAGCACCAGCGGCAGCGCAATCACGTGAAACGCAAAAAAGCGGTTCAGCGTGGCGTCCGAAATCACGAAGTCGCCGCGGATCCAGGTCGACAGGTCGGGCCCGATCAGCGGCAGCGCGTCAAACAGGTTGATGATCACCTGCGCGCCCCAGAACGACATCTGGCCCCAGGGCAGCAGGTATCCGAAGAAGGCCTCGGCCATCAGGCACAGGTAGATCAGCATGCCGAAAATCCAGATCAGCTCGCGCGGCTGGCGGTACGAACCGTAGAGCAGGCCGCGGAACATGTGCAGGTAGACCACGATGAAAAACGCCGAGGCGCCGGTCGAGTGCATGTAGCGGATGAACCAGCCCATCGGCACGTCGCGCATGATGTATTCGACGGAGGCAAACGCTTCAGCCGCCGACGGCTTGTAGTGCATCACCAGGAAAATGCCGGTGACGATCTGGATCACCAGCACCAGCATCGCCAGCGAGCCGAAGAAGTACCAGAAGTTGAAATTTTTCGGCGCGTAGTACTGCGACAGGTGGTCGCGCCACAGCGACATCAGCGGAAAACGCTGGTCAACCCAGGTCAGCACACCGCTGATCGGGGCGTTGAGCGGACCGGCGCCGGTGAAATTTACGGGTTCTTTGGGAGTGGTAGCAGCCATTTTGATCAGGCTCCCTTGGTATCTTCGCCGATCACGATGCGCGTGTCGGACAGGTATTTGTGCGGCGGCACCACCAGGTTGTCGGGCGCGGGCCGGTTCTTGTAGACACGGCCGGCCAGGTCAAACAGCGAACCGTGGCAGGGGCAGTAGAAGCCGCCCTGCCAGTTCGGATCAAAAGCTTCGGCCTGCTTGGCGAACTTGCCCACCGGTGAACAGCCGAGGTGGGTGCAGATGCCGACGACGACCAGGAATTCGTCCTTGATCGCACGCATTTCGTTGGTGGCGTACGCCGGCTGCATTTTCTTTTTCGACTGGGGATCGGCGACGTTGCCGTCATTGCCGCGGATGGTGTCGAGCATTTCCTTGGTACGGCGGACGATCCATACCGGTTTGCCCTGCCATTCGACGGTGACGCGTTCACCCGGCGCCAGCGTGGAGAGATCGACTTCCACCGGAGCACCAGCGGCTTTTGCGCGCTCCGACGGCAACATGCTCGCCACAAACGGCACTGCCGCGGCACCTGCCGCAACACCACCGGCGACGGTCGTGGCAGCGACCAGAAACTGCCGTTTTCCCTGATCGGTATCTTTCTCGGACATCCCTGTAGTCCCCTTTAGTACTTGCAGCGCTAAAAAGGCGACATTTTACACGCGGACAGGGGTAAAAGTTAAGCAGAACCTGAAAAAGTCCAAGCGATTCAGTATGTTATTGGAATTGTCCGCAGGGCTGCGGGAACACCGCAGGCCGTGCGGGTGCACGATGCGGCTAAATCAGCCGCCAGGAGCCGCGCTTACTGGAGCGGGGACTGCGGAACGACGCGTTGCCAGGGTGACGCGCAGCTTTGCACGTACGGGTAATACTTCTGCGAGTCTGCGCAAAAATACCAGGTCGGTGCCGGCGCTCCCGGTTGCGGCTGCACCGAAGGCTGGGGGGCAGGCGCCTGCGCCACCCGCGGCTGCTCCGCGGGCACCGGATTGCCGTGCTCGTCGTAGAACACCAGTGGTTCACGCACCACGACCCGTTCGCGCACCACCACCGGAGGCGGCGAGTAGTAATACGACGGGTAATAATAGGGCGAGCCCCAACCACCCCAGGGTGCAAACAGCAACGGTCCGCCGATATAGACGCCGACTCGCGCACCACCACCATGGCGATGACCGTGACCGCCGCCGGCGTCAGCCTGCAGGCTTGCGGCCATCATCACGCTGGCCAATGTGAACATCAGTAATTTGCGCATGTGCCCTCCTCGGGCAAGCAAGATGGGGCCATGATAGCCCCGCGCAGCGGCGTCCGGGCGGGCTAATTTGTTACAGAGTGTAACCACTTGCGACGCCGAACTTGCGACGGAAATACAGAACTCCGACCACCGTCAGCGGCAGGTAAAGGCCGATCACACCATACAACAGCAGGCGCCCTTCCCACTCCGCATCGAACACGGTCAGGAATTTGAGCAGTTTGTCGCCGCCGCGATGGATTTCCCAGATGCGCGGGCCGTGTGCCTTGTGATCTTCGACCAGCAGCGTCAGCCGGTCGCCGCGGCGCAGGCTGTTACGGATGCGCAGGTATTCCCCGTAGCCCCCGGCATGACTGTGGTCGAGCCGGTAACGCTGGCCGCTGCCCTGCAGCATCACATACAGCCAGTATGAGTGTGGGGGTCGACCACTGGTGTTGCTGTGCTCGTCAATCCCGGCAACGATGCCGCTGACCTCGCGCAGTTCGCTGGATGCAGGCATTGGCTCCAGTTCGATCAACGTGACGACCAGAAAGATCCCGAGCACCACCCACAACACCGTCAGCAGCGTCCATCGCACATGGTCCGGCAGATACTTGCCTATACCTATGGACATACGGCCTCCTCCGGGTTCAAACCGGGTTTTCGATCTCGATAAACCGGTGCTTCAAGCCGAAACGCTGCGCCAGGTGTTCGCCCAGCGCCTGCACACCGTAACGCTCCGTAGCATGGTGCCCGGCGGCGATATAGGCGACGCCGGATTCACGTGCGGCATGCACGGTCTGCTCGGAAATTTCACCGCTGATGTAGGCATCGACGCCGAGCGCAATCGCCTGTTCGATGAGGCCCTGCGCGCCCCCGGTGCACCAGGCGACGCGACGCAGCGGACGCGCCGGGTCGCCGATCACCAGCGGCGGCCTTGCGATCTGTTTGCTGATCAGGTCCGAGAACTGCGCCAGCGTGGCGGCCGCCGCCAGCGTGCCGTGCACACCGATGTTCTGCTCGCCGAAACGGCCCGCCGCTGTCAGACCCAGGCGTTGTGCCAGCATGGCGTTGTTGCCGATTTCGGGATGTACATCCAGCGGCAGGTGGTAGGCAAAGAGGTTGATGTCGTGTTCCAGCAACAGGCCGATGCGGCGACGGCGCATGCCGGTGATGCGTCCGTCTTCACCGCGCCAGAAATAACCGTGGTGCACAATCAGCGCATCGGCGCCTGCGGCTAGAGCCGCTTCAATCAGCGCCGCTGACGCCGTCACCCCGGTCACAATGCTGGCGATTTCCGCACGCCCTTCCACCTGCAGGCCGTTTGGGCAATAATCACGGAAATCAGGGACTTGCAGATAATCCGCAAGATAAGCGTCGAGCGCAGCGCGTTGCATAAGCTCCCGTCTCATTCGCGTCATTGAATTCATCAAACAGAAAACATTGTAACCGCGTCCCCGCGGCCCCTTCATGCGAAAACTCTGGCTCGTATTCTGTCAAACCGCGACCATCTGTCTCGCGGCGCTGTTCGTGGTCAGCACACTGCGTCCCGACCTGCTGAACGGCAACTCCCCGCAGGGCGCAGCGATCACCACCATCAAACAGATGACGGGGGACAGCGCTGCGCTGCGTACCGGCTCGTACAGCGACGCCGCAAAAAAAGCGATGCCGGCAGTAGTCAATATTTTCACGTCCCAGGCCGTCAAGGCGCAGCAGCGGCATCCGCTGATGGACGATCCGGTATTCCGTTATTTCTTCGGCGAGCAGGCCGAGGCGCCACAAAACCAGCCCAGCACCAATCTGGGTTCAGGCGTGATCGTCAGCGAATCGGGTTACATCCTGACCAACAGCCATGTGGTCGAGGCCGCCGACAGCATCGAGGTCGCACTGGCAGACACGCGGCGGGTCAACGCCAAAGTGGTCGGCACCGACCCCGAATCCGATCTCGCGGTGCTGAAAATCGACCTGCCCAAGCTGCCGGCAATCACCTTCGCTGCGCCCGACGGCGCGCGCGTCGGCGACGTGGTGCGGGCCATCGGCAACCCCTTCGGCGTCGGGCAGACGGTGACGATGGGTATCGTCAGCGCCACAGGCCGCAGCCACCTCGGCATCAACACCTTTGAAAATTTCATCCAGACCGATGCCGCGATCAACCCCGGCAATTCCGGCGGCGCGCTGGTCGACATCAACGGCAACCTGCTCGGCATCAACACCGCGATTTATTCAAAAACACCGGGCGGTGCATCGCTGGGCATCGGCTTTGCGATTCCGGCCAGCACCGCAAAAACAGTGATGGAGCAGATCATCCAGACCGGCTCGGTGCAGCGCGGCTGGATCGGCGTCGGTGTGCAGGAAATGACCAGGGAAATCGCCGAGTCATTCAAGATGCCGGCCACGACGCGCGGCGCGCTGATCACCGAAGTTTTCCGCGGCACGCCCGCCGACCGTGGCGGCATGAAGGTCGGCGACGTGCTGGTTGCCGTCGACGGCAAGACCGTAACCGACTCGGCAACCATGCTCAACCTGATCGCCGCACTGACCCCCGGCAGCCAG
>CAMBCD010000199.1 GCA_945863085.1 Bordetella parapertussis | reverse complement strand
TCAAGGCCGGTATCACCACCGGCGAACTCGACCGCCTTTGCCATGATTACAAGGTGAATGAACAAGGCACGATACCGGCGCCGCTGAACTACACCCCGCCGGGTTACACGCCATACCCGAAATCCATCTGCACTTCGGTCAATCACGTGGTCTGCCACGGCGTCCCGGGCGAAAAAAAGCTCAAGAACGGCGACAGCATCAATGTCGACATCACGGTCATCAAGGACGGCTTCCACGGCGACACCAGCCGCATGTTCTGTGTCGGTCCGCCGTCGATCCAGGCGCGCCGGCTGATCGACCTGACTTACGATTGCATGTGGCGCGGCATCCGCGCCGTGCGTCCTGGCAATACCCTGGGCGACATCGGTCACGCGATACAGGTCCATGCCGAAAAAATGGGCTGCAGCGTGGTCCGCGAATTCTGCGGCCATGGCATAGGGCTCAATTTCCATGAAGAGCCGCAGATCCTGCATTACGGCAGGCCCGGCATGGGCATGCGTCTGGAAGCCGGGATGATTTTCACCGTCGAACCGATGATCAACGCCGGCCGCGCCGACATCCGGCAACTGGCCGACGGCTGGACCATCGTCACCAAGGATCACAGTCTGTCGGCACAGTGGGAACACACCGTGCTGGTCACCGACAGCGGCTACGAAGTGCTGACCGTATCCGCCGCGACCCCTGCAGCTCCCGCCTGAACACAGGCACAACAAGCCAAACAGCCGCCGCTCTCGCATGAGCAACGTCCAGGAAGCCCCGACCCGCGCGCCGCGCGCAAGCCCGCAAGACAGCCAACGGGCGGCGCTGGCAGCAGACCGCGCGGCACTGCAACGGCAGTTTGAAACGGGCAAGCTGAAGCACGAACTGCTGCGGCGCCTGACGCTGCTGACAGACCGTCACCTGCGGCTGGCGTGGAAATCGCACCGGATGCCGGGCGAAATTGCCTTGATCGCCGTTGGCGGCTACGGCCGGGGTCAGCTGTTTCCCCACTCCGACGTTGACATCCTGATCCTGCTGCCGGCGGCGCCGGATGCCGCGCTGCGCGAAAAACTTGAGGCACTGGTCGGCACTTTCTGGGACATCGGAATGGATGTCGGGCACAGTGTACGCACGCTGGACGAGTGCTTCGAAGTGGCCTCGGGCGACATCACCGTGCAGACCAACCTGCTCGAGTCCCGGCTGCTCACCGGCGACCGCGGCCTGTACCGGCGCTTCACCCGCAAAGTGCAGCAGTCCATCGATCCGGTGGCCTTCCTCAGCGCCAAACGCATCGAACAGCAGGAACGGCATTCCCGGCACCAGGAAACCAACCTGGAACCGAATATCAAGGAAAGCGCCGGCGGCCTGCGCGACCTGAACACCATCCTGTGGATATCACGTGCCGCCGGCCTCGGCAGGACCTGGCTGGAACTCGCCCGGCGCGGATTCATCACCCGCGACGAAGCCCGTGCCATCAGCCGGCACGAACGCCTGCTGGAACTGTTGCGCATCCATCTGCATTACCTGGCCGGGCGCCACGAAGACCGCCTGCTGTTCGACTACCAGACCGCGCTCGCCAAACAACTCGGTTTCGCCACCCGTGCCAACCGGCGCGCCAGCGAACGCCTGATGCAGCGCTATTACCTGACCGCAAAATCGGTAAATCTGCTCAACACCATCCTGCTGCAGAACCTGGCGCTGCGCATCGCCCCGCCCGCCAACCGCTCGGTGGTCACGCCGCTCAATCCACGCTTCGTGATCCGCGGCGAGCTGCTGTCCGCCCCCGACCCGACCATATTCGAACGCGACCCCTGCTCGATACTCGAGGTATTTTCATTGCTGCAGCAGCACCACGGCATCAAGGGCATCGGCGCCGTGACACTGCGGGCACTGTGGCGTTCGCGCCGGCGCATCAATCCGGCGGCCCGCCGCGATCCGCACATGCACGCACTGTTCATGGACATCCTGCGCAGCCCGACGCGGATGATCCGCGAACTGCAGCGCATGCATCAGCTGGATATCCTCGCCCGCTACATTCCCGCATTCGGCCGTGTCACCGGCCAGATGCAGCACGATCTGTATCATGTCTATACGGTCGATGAGCACATCCTCAAGGTGGTGCGCAATGTCCGCCGCTTTGCGGTGCCGGAACTGGCCCACGAATTCCCGTTGTGCAGCCGTTTGATGAGCGAGTTCGACAAGCCCGAGCTGCTTTACCTCGCCGGACTGTTTCACGACATCGCCAAGGGACGCGGCGGTGACCATTCCGACCTGGGCAAGGTCGATGCCCTGCGTTTCTGCAAAACCCACGGTCTGTCGCAGGTCGATGCCGACCTGGTGGCCTGGCTGGTGGAACAGCATCTCGTCATGTCGGCTACTGCACAAAAACAGGATTTGAGCGACCCCGAAGTATTGCGCAGTTTCGTGCAGCGCGTCGGCGACGAACGGCACCTGGTCGCGCTCTACCTGCTGACCGTGGCCGACATCCGCGGCACCAGCCCCAAGGTATGGAATGCGTGGAAAGCCAAACTGCTGGAGGATCTGTTTCACGCCACCCGGCGCATGCTCACCGGCGAACGCAGCGGACGCCAGGACGGCCAGCGCGGACGCCAGGAAGATGCGATGGTGCGGCTCCGCCTGTACGCAATCCCGGAGGCGGACTACCAGGAATTCTGGAAACAACTCGATACGGCTTATTTCCTGCGGCATGAAGCGCAGGAGATCGCCTGGCACACCCGCCACCTGTGTCGCCACGTCAATTCCGCAGTGCCGGTGGTCAAGGCGCGGCTGTCGCCGGTCGGCGAGGGTTTGCAGGTCATGGTCTATGTCGCCGACCAGAAGGAACTGTTCTCCAGGATCTGCAGTTTTTTCGAAGGCATCAGCTTCGACATTTTTGAAGCCAAGATTCACACCACGCGCCACGGTTACGCGCTCGATACTTTCCAGATCCAGGATGCATCCAACCGGCAACCGGAATACCGCGACCTGATCAGCTACATCGAATACGAACTGACCGACCGCCTGACCGGCAAGACACCGCTGCCGCCGCTGACCAAGCCGCGCCTGAGCCGGCAACTGCGGCATTTCCCGATTACTCCGGAAGTTTTTATCCAGTCCGACGAACGCGGCACTTACCGCATGCTGTCCATCGTCGCCGGCGACCGCCCCGGCCTGCTGTCGCGAATCTCGCGCACGCTGACCGCCTTTGACATCAACCTGCACGCAGCGAAAATCAACACCCTGGGCGCCCGCGCTGAAGATACCTTCGTCGTCAGCGGCGCCGCGCTGGGCAATCCCAAAACCACGGTGCGTTTCGAAAGCGAATTGCTCGATCAGCTGCGGGTCTGACCTGCACGCTCAGGCGCCAGTATCAGTCGCCACCCTTAGTCACCCACCTTAGTCATCACCAATATCCTGCCCAGGAAACAACTCCTCGGTAAATCCGAAATTCCGCAGGTCGCTGATGCGCATCGGGTACAACACGCCGTCGAGATGGTCACATTCATGCTGCACCACGCGGGCATGAAAATTTTCGACGGTGCGGTCTATCACGGCACCACGGACATCGAAGCCCTGGTAACGCAGGCGCAGGTAACGCGGCACAAGCCCGCGCATGCCGGGCACCGACAGGCAACCTTCCCAGCCCTCCTCCATGGCTGCATCCAGCAGCGTGATCACCGGGTTGATCAGCACGGTCTGCGACACAGGCTCGGCATCCGGGTAACGTGGATTGGCTTCAATGCCGAAAATGACCACGCGCAGCGGCACAGCGATCTGCGGCGCCGCCAGCCCTGCTCCGCTCAAGGCCTGCATGGTGTCCTCCATGTCGGCAATCAGCGCGTGCAGTTCCGGCGTGTTGAAACGCTCCACCGGCTGCGATATCCGCAACAGGCGTTCGTCGCCCATGCGCAGTACGGGCCTAACGGCCATATTGCTTCAGCACATGGGCAAGAATGATTGTTACACGCCGCATGGCCGCTTCCGCCACCGCGCTGATTTCGGCCATCGCCACGCCATCAGTATTGCTGCCGCGACCGGCCGCCGCGTTGACCACCACGCACAGCATCGCGTAATCAAGTCCCATCTCGCGCGCCAGCACCGCTTCCGGCATGCCGGTCATGCCGACCACATCCGCGCCATCCCGCGCCATGCGGTCTATCTCCGCGGCGGTTTCCAGGCGCGGCCCCTGGGTTGCGCCATAAACGCCGCCGTCACGCAAGGATTCGCCTGAAGCTGCTCCGGCCTGCAACAGCCGGCCGCGCATCGCGCCGTGGAACGGCCGCGTAAAATCGATGTGTTGCAGCGGCTGCGCGACGCCGTCAAAAAAAGTGGCTTCCCGGCCATGGGTGTAGTCGATGATCTGGTCCGGCACTACCAATGTACCCGGGGCCAGTTCGTCACGAATGCCGCCGACCGTTGCCACCGCGATGACCTCGCGCACGCCCTGCGCATGTAAGGCCTGGATATTGGCCCGGTAATTGATCCGGTGCGGCGCGATGGTGTGGCCATCGCCATGGCGGGCCAGGAACACCACCGCCGCGCCATTCAGGCTGCCGACCGTCAGTGCGGCCGAAGGCTCGCCGTAAGGCGTGGCCATCGCCACCCGTCGCGGGTTCACAAGTTCCGCGATCCGGTTCAGTCCGCTGCCGCCGATGATGCCGAGCATGTTTGCGCTTCAGTCCTGTTCAGGCAGCGCATAAACCGCGGGCAGATTGCGCCACAGGCCGCGCACATCCATGCCGAATCCGAACACATAGCGGTCCGGCACCTGCACCCCGATAAAATCAGCGACCACCGGTTTGGCGCGCGGCAGTTGCTTGTCCGCGAATACCGCGATCAGCACCCGTCCTGCGCCTGCCTCCAGCAACCGGCGGCGGATCGCCGCCAGCGTATGCCCCTCGTCCAGGATGTCATCGAGCACCAGCACCGTGCGATCCCGCACCGTCTCCGGCACATCCATGCGCCAGTCCAGTTCGCCGCCCCGTGTGGCGTCGCCGTAACGCGTGGCATCGACATAATCAAAGTCCAGCGGGAACTGCAGCAGCGGCAGCAAATGTCCGGCGAACACCACGCCACCACGCATCACCGCGAGCAGCAGCGGATGCTCTTCGCCCAGTGCGGCGGTGATGTCACCGGCGACGCGCGCCACTGCCTGCACGACCGCGTCCGGGGCAAGCAGTTGTTCGGCGCGTGCCAGCAGGGCCCTGGCTTCAGCAGATGAAGATTGCAAGGGCCTGTTATCAATACGTGAAGGTGACGACATCGTCGTCCATGGCCTGCTCGATCACATAGGCGCCGCCGATGATTTCATCGATCTCCGGAATCAGGTCATCACCCCACAATTCCAGTGTCGGGGTGCAGACCTTGAAGCGGACACCCGCCTCATGCGCATCCTTGATGTAATCATAAACGCACTTCAGCGCACCTTCGGTGACAAACAGTTTTTCGGCGACACCCTTTTTCGCC
>CAMBCD010000198.1 GCA_945863085.1 Bordetella parapertussis | reverse complement strand
TGGTTTGGCGAAGTCAGCCGGATTTCACCGGCAGCGCCGGTGCCGGTGGTCAAGGTTGACCGTGTCGAGGAACGTCCGGGTGGCGCGGCGAACGTCGCACGCAATGTCGCAGCATTGTCGGCGAAGGCATCGCTGCTGTCAGTGGTGGGGCGCGACGAAGCCGGACGCTGCCTGCGCCAGTTGCTGAAGCGCGACCGCATCGCCGCCAGCCTGCATGACGATCCGACCATTTCCACCACGGTCAAACTGCGGGTCATCGGCCGCCGCCAGCAATTGCTGCGCGCCGATTTTGAAACACTGCCCAGCCATGAAGTGCTGGCATCGAAACTGAAAGACTTCGAACGCCTGCTCAAAAGCTGCGACGTGGTGATCCTGTCGGATTACGGCAAGGGTGGCTTGGCGCATATCGCGCGCATGATCGCGCTGGCGCGTCGTCACAACAAGCCGGTGCTGGTTGATCCCAAGGGCGAGGACTATTCGCGTTATCGCGGTGCGACGCTGGTGACGCCCAATCGTGCCGAGTTACAGGCGGTGGTCGGTGGCTGGAGCAGCGAAGCCGCATTGACGGCCAAAGCACAAAATTTGCGCCAGCGCCTGGGCATCGGCGGCATACTGGTGACGCGCAGCGAAGAAGGCATGACGCTGTACCGCCGCGGCAGCCGGCTGCATGTGCCGGCGCAGGCGCGCGAAGTCTATGACGTCAGCGGCGCCGGCGACACGGTGATCGCCACCATCGCGGTGATGCTGGCGGCGGGGCAGGACCTGGAAAGCGCGGTGCGCATCGCCAACCGCGCAGCGGGCATTGTCGTTGGCAAATTCGGCACGGCGGTGGTCCAGCCGGACGAGCTGTTTCCACCGGCGCGGGAGGCATAAGCCATGGTTCATGTGGTGACCGGCGCTGCCGGTTTTATCGGCGCCAACCTGGTCAAGGGACTCAATGCCCAGGGCATCACCGACATCCTTG
This sequence comes from Bordetella parapertussis, assembly GCA_945863085.1. The sequence continues at coordinate 4,485 of CAMBCD010000198.1, read as the reverse complement.
CGGTGGACGACCTGACGCAGGGCGACAAATTCCGCAACCTCGTTGATTGCCGGATTACGGATTACCTCGACAAGGATGAATTCCTGGCGCGGGTCAAGGCCGGCGCCTTCCGCCGCGGGGTCAAGGCAATACTGCACCAGGGGGCCTGTTCCGACACCACGGCCAGCGACGGCCGCTTCGTGATGGATACCAATTACGCCTACTCCTGCACGCTGCTCGATTTCTGCGCGGCTGAAATGATTCCGCTGATTTATGCATCCTCGGCGGCGACCTATGGCGCACTGACCGGTTTTCGTGAACAGGCGGACTGCGAAGGCCCGCTGAACGTCTACGGTTATTCGAAGCTGCTGTTTGACCAGCGCGTGCGGCGGCTGCCGCCCGGCGGTCCGCAGGTGGTGGGGCTGCGCTATTTCAATGTCTACGGCGACCGCGAGCAGCACAAGGGGCGCATGGCCTCGGTCGCTTACCACTTTTTCAACCAGTACCGCGCCGAAGGCCATGTGCGGCTGTTCGAAGGCAGTGGCGGCTACGGCAATGGCGAGCAGCGCCGCGATTTTGTCTCGGTCGAGGACGTGGTCAGGGTCAACCTGTATTTTTTGCAGAACCCCGGCCGCTCCGGAATTTTCAATTGCGGCAGCGGTGCGGCGCAATCATTCAACGATGTTGCCGTGGCTACCGTGAATGGTTGCCGTGCAGCCTCGGGTGAGCCGGCGCTGGCGCTGGCCGATCTGCAAAAGAAAGGCGTGATTCGTTATATACCGTTCCCCGGCGACCTCAAGGGCAAATACCAGAGTTATACCCAGGCCGATTTGACCGGACTGCGGGCGGCCGGTTATCAGAAGCCGTTTCTGACCGTCGAGCAGGGTGTGGCGCAGTATTGCCAGCAATTGCTGGCGAAGGCCTAGACATGTACAGAACGCTGGAAGATTTTGTCGGCAATACGCCGCTGGTGAAGCTGCAGCGCATGCCCGGCGCGACCAGCAACACCATCCTGGTCAAACTCGAAGGCAACAACCCGGCGGGTTCGGTCAAGGATCGCCCTGCGCTGTCGATGATCCGCTATGCGCAGCAGCGCGGCACCATCAAACCCGGCGACACGCTGATTGAAGCGACCAGCGGCAACACCGGCATCGCACTGGCGATGGTGGCGGCGATCATGGGTTACCGCATGGTGCTGGTGATGCCGGAGAACCAGTCGCTGGAGCGGCAGCAGACCATGCGCGCCTATGGCGCCGAACTGGTGCTGACGCCGAAGGAGGCGAGCATGGAGGGCGCACGCGATGTGGCGGAGCGCATGGTGCGCGAGGGCCGCGGCGTCATGCTCGACCAATTCGCCAATTCCGACAATCCGCTGGCGCATTACGAAGGGACGGGTCCGGAAATCTGGCGCGACACCGCGGGCCGCGTGACGCATTTCATTTCCAGCATGGGCACTACCGGCACCATTATGGGTGTCTCGCGTTTCCTGAAGGAAAAAAATCCGCAGGTGCAGATCATCGGCTGCCAGCCGGCGGATGGTGCGCAGATCCCGGGCATCCGCAAATGGCCCGCGGCGTACCTGCCGAAAATCTGCGACTGGACGCAGGTCGACAAAGTCGTTGAAGTGACCCAGGCCGACGCCGAGAACACCATGCGGCGGCTGGCCAGCGAAGAAGGCATATTCGCCGGCGTGTCTTCCGGCGGCGCATTATGGGCGGCATTGCAGATTTCGGCGCAAGTACGCGATGCGGTGATCGTATCCATCGTCTGCGACCGCGGCGACCGTTACCTGTCGACCGGCGTGTTTGCGTAAAACCACGCGCATATTAATATAAGTATTTGTTTTTAAAGGTATTTTTGTGAATCCCGTATTGGTGTTCGACATCGAAACCGTGCCCGACGTTGCCGGCATCCGCAAATTGCACGGCATCGACGCCACCGTGTCCGACCGCGATGTCGCCGAAATGGCCTTCCAACTGCGGCGGCAAAGCCACGGCAATGATTTCCTGCCGCATTACCTGCAGCGCGTGCTGGTGATTTCCTGCGCGCTGCAGGACCGCGACCACTTCAAGGTGTGGTCACTGGGCGCGGCCGGTGAAAGCGAAGCCGAGATCATCCAGCGTTTTTTTGACGGCATCGAAAAATACACGCCGCAGCTGGTGTCGTGGAACGGCGGTGGTTTTGATCTGCCGGTGCTGCATTACCGCGGCCTGATGCATGGCGTGAAAGCCGCGCGTTACTGGGACATGGGCGAGGACGACCGCGAATTCAAGTGGAACAATTACATCAGCCGTTACCACCAGCGCCATCTCGATCTGATGGATTTGCTGGCGCTGTATCAGGGTCGCGCCAATGCGCCGCTGGATGCGCTGGCGCAGCTGATGGGCCTGCCGGGCAAACTCGGCATGGACGGCTCCGCGGTGTGGGGCGCCTACCAGGACGGCAAGCTGGAGGACATCTGGCGCTACTGCGAAACCGACGTCGTAAATACCCACCTGGTGTTTCTGCGTTTTCAGCTGATGCGTGGGGCACTGACCCAGGACCAGCACGACGCCCAGGTCAAGGTGGTGCGCGCGGCGCTGGAAAAGGCCGGGCAGCCACACTGGAAGGAATTCCTCGCGCGCTGGTCGGCATGACGTACATCCCGCGCCGCGGCACGCGGTCCGGAAACCCGAAATGAATCTTCTGCATATCGAATCCCTGGACCAGGAAGGCCGCGGCATTGCCCGCCGTGACGGCAAGGTCGTTTTTGTCGAGGGCGCATTGCCCGGTGAACGCGCCGAGATTTCGGTGTATCGCAAAAAGCCCGCGTTCGAGCAGTCATTCGCGACAAAGATTTTCGATGAAAGCGCATCACGCACCACGCCGGGCTGCACATTTTTCGGACTCTGCGGTGGCTGCAGCCTGCAGCACATGGATGCGCGCACCCAGGTCGCCGCCAAACAACGCGTGCTCGAAGACAACCTGCGCCATATCGGCAAGGTGCAGCCGGAGCAGATGCTGCCGGCGATTTACGGACCGTCCTGGGGTTACCGCCACCGGGCGCGCCTGACGGTGCGCCATGTGTTCAAAAAAGGCGGCGCGCTGGTGGGTTTCCATGAAAAGCGCAGCAGTTATGTCGCCGACATGACCAGTTGCGAAGTGCTGCCGCGGCGGATTTCGGACCTGCTGCCGCGGTTGAGGCAACTGGTCGACAGCCTGAGCCTGCGCGCGCGGCTGCCGCAGATCGAGCTGGCGATTGCTGATAACGCCGATGTATTGGTATTGCGCAACCTCGATCCGCTGACGGCGGAAGATGAAGACAGGCTGCGGGCTTTTGCCGACGCGCACCGGGTGGTGTTTTACCTGCAGCCCTCAGGTCCGGAAACAGCCGTGCTGCTGTATCCGCCGGATACCGGCGCGCTGTATTACACGCTGCCCGAATTCGATGTGCGCATCCATTTCCGCCCGACTGATTTCACCCAGGTCAATCACTCTGTCAACCAGGTGCTGGTGCGCCGCGCGCTGAAGCTGCTCGACCCGCAGCCGGGTGAGCGTATCGCCGACCTGTTCTGCGGGCTGGGCAATTTCACGCTGCCGATCGCGCGCAGCGGCGCCCACGTCACCGGCATTGAAGGCAGCAAGGGCCTGATCAGCCGGGCAGAGGAGAACGCGCTCAGCAACGATTTGTCAGCCAATACCCGCTTCCTGACCATGGACCTGTTCAAGATCGATGCGGAGCAGTGGGCGGCGCTGGGGCCATTCGACAAGCTGTTGATCGACCCGCCGCGCGACGGTGCGATGGAACTGATCAAGCTGATCGGTTCCAACGGCCCGCGGCGCATCGTCTACGTTTCCTGCAGCCCTTCAACCTTGGCGCGTGATGCCGAGGTGCTGGTGGCAGTGCATGGCTACAAGTTGCGTGCCGCGGGTGTCATCAACATGTTTCCGCACACGGCGCATGTCGAGTCGATGGCGCTGTTCGAGCGGGATTAAAGTCGGGGAATAAAAGGAATAAGGTCAGGCGGCGGACGTCACAGACAACAAAAAAGCGGCCCGCAGGCCGCTTTTTTACGTCGGGTAATGCGCTTAGTCTCTGTCCCCGCCAGCAAAGCCCAGGATCTGCAGCAGGCTGGTGAAAATGTTGTAGAGCGAAACATACAGCGTCAGCGTCGCCGACACATAGTTGGTTTCACCGCCGCGGACGATCGAATTGATCTGCCACAGGATGATCACCGACGAGAAAATGATGAACGCACCGCACAGCGCCAGTTGCATCACCGGGCTTTGCAGGAACACGTTGGCGACGACGGCCAGCATGATCACCACGAAGCCGACCGTCATGAACTTGCCGAGGAAGCTGAAGTCGCGCTTGGTGGTCGCGGCAATGCCCGACAGCACAAAAAACACCGCAGCCGTGCCGCCGGCAGCCATCATCACCAGCTGTCCGCCGTTGCGCAGCGACAGGATGTTTTGCAGCAGCGGGGCCAGCATCAGGCCGAGGAAGGCGGTGAAGCCGAGCAGCAG
>CAMBCD010000197.1 GCA_945863085.1 Bordetella parapertussis | reverse complement strand
AGCTTGAGGATTTCGGCGCCGAAATCCTCGGCGCGTTTCAACTGGCTGGCGTCATTGGCATCGTAGAGGATCAGCGGATGCAGGTTGCCGTCGCCGGCATGGAATACATTGGCGCAGCGCAGCTCGTATTTTTTTTCCATCGCGGTAATGCCGCGCAGCACCTCGGCCAGGCGTTTCCTCGGAATGGTGCCGTCCATGCAGTAATAGTCGGGCGACAGCCGGCCCACCGCCGGGAACGCCGCCTTGCGGCCGGCCCACAGCTTCAGCCGTTCGGCCTCGTCGCGCGAAGTGCGCACGATATGCGCACCACTCTGCGTCATGATGTCTTCGATGCGGCGGATTTCGTCGGCGACTTCTTCGTGGGTGCCGTCGGACTCCACCAGCAGGATGCCCGCGGCATCGGTCGGATAACCGGCGTTGACAAAAGGTTCGACGGCCAAAGTTGCCGGCTGGTCCATCATTTCCATGCCCGCGGGGATGATCCCAGCGGCGATCACATTGGCCACGGCCTGGCCGGCATTGCCGACGTCATCAAAGGCGGCCAGCACCACCTGTGCCGATTCCGGTCGTGGCAGCAGCTTCACGGTGATCTCGGTGACCACGCCGAGCAGGCCTTCGGATCCGGTCATCAGCGCCAGCAGGTCGTAACCCGCGGCATCGAGACCGCCGCCGCCCAATTCGATGATGTCGCCTTCGATGGTGGCGACGCGCAGTTTCAGGATGTTGTGCACCGTCAGGCCGTATTTAAGGCAATGCACGCCGCCGGAATTTTCGGCGACGTTGCCGCCAATGGAGCAGGCGATCTGGCTCGACGGATCCGGTGCGTAATAAAGGCCCAGGGGTGCGGCGGCCTCGGAGATCGCCAGGTTGCGCACACCGGGCTGCACCCGCGCGGTGCGCGCGGCCGGATCGATGGCGAGGATTTTCATCAGTTTGGCCAGCGACAGCAAAACGCCGTTGCCCATCGGCAGTGCGCCACCGGAGAGTCCGGTGCCGGCGCCGCGCGCCACTACCGGCACCTGCAGCCTGTGGCAGGCCTCGAGGATGGCGCAGACCTGCTGTTCGTTTTCGGGCAGTGCCACCACCATCGGTACCTGGCGGTACGCCGACAGGCCGTCGCATTCGTACGGTGTCACGTCTTCGCGCTCGAACAACACACTGTGTTCCGGCATGAACGCACGCAGCACCGCGCACACCGCACGCTGGCGTTCGTAATCGACGGGCATGACGTGAGCAGGGGCATTCATGGCCCGTTTCTTATATCACGCTGGCGGCGAACCGGGGAAAGCGCGGGCATTTTGTGCGAAACTCGGGGTGCTCCCAAGGCGCTGCCATGTGCAGTGCAGCAGCAGGGAATGTTGAAAAATATAAGTACTTGTTTATTGAATGGTTTAGAGAGAGATAAAACGATGACTGCAACAACGCAACGCCGTGGTCCCCTTAGCCGATTCCGCGTGATTGACCTGACCCGCGTGCGTTCCGGCCCGACCGCCGTGCGCCAGTTGGCCGACTGGGGTGCTGACGTGATCAAGATTGAAACGCCGCCGGGACTCAACCTGTCCGACGGCTGGGGCGGCAAACGCACCGGCGCCGATTTCCAGAACCTCCATCGCAACAAGCGCGGCTTCACGCTGAACCTGAAGGATGCGGACGGGCTGAAGATTTTCAACCAGCTGGTCGAACGCTCCGACGTGGTTGCCGAGAACTACCGGCCCGACGTCAAATTCCGCCTCAAGATCGATTACGAATCGCTGAAAAAGGTCAACAAAAAAATCATCCTCGCCAGCATTTCCGGCTTCGGCCAGACCGGCCCTTATGCCAAACGTCCGGGCTTTGACCAGGTGACGCAGGGCATGGGCGGGCTGATGGCGATCACCGGTGAACCGGGTCGTGGTCCGATGCGCGCCGGCAGCGCAATTTCCGATTCTGCCGCAGGTTTGTACTGTGCGCTGGGTATCATGACTGCGCTGCTCGAGCGCGAGGAATCCGGCGAGGGCCAGTGGATCGAAGTGTCACTGCTCAACGCGATGATCGCGATGCTCGATTTCCAGGCGGCGCGCTGGACTGTCGACCATGAGGTGCCGGAGCAGGCGGGTAACAACCACCCGACCTCGATTCCGACGGGGGTGTTCCAGACCAGTGATGGCTACATGAACATCGCCGCCGGCGACAACGAGATGTTTGCCCGGCTGTGCAAGGCGCTGGGCGCCGACGGCCTCAACGAAAAGCCCGAGTACAAGGACCGTGCTGCGCGTTCCAAGAACCGTGATGCGCTGAACAAGGAACTGCAGGCGCTGATGGTGACGAAGGACAAGGCCCACTGGACCGCGCGTTTCGAGGAATGCGGCGTTGCCGGCGGCCCGATCTACAAAATGGACGAAGTATTCGCCGACCCGCAGGTGCAGTACAACAAGATGGCGGTGCCGGTGACCATTCCCGGTGTGGGCGATGTTGCCCTGGTCAATCAGCCGTTCCGCCTGTCGCGCACCCCGCATGAAATCCGCAGCGTGACCCCGGATTGCGGCCAGCATACCGACGAGATCCTGCGCGAGCTGGGTTACAAGGACGGCGACATCGCCGACCTGCACAAGCGTAATGTGGTTTAGAAGCGGTGGTTTAGATGCGGTCGTTTAACCGGGCTGGTTTTAATCCATCCGCATGATCCGCGTCGTCAGCGATGACACGCCCCTCGGCGCACCGGTATTCACCACGGTGATTCCGGTGCGCTGGGGCGACATGGACGCCGAGGGCCATGTCAACAACACCGGTTATTTCCGTTTCATGGAAGAAACCCGCATGCGCTGGGTGTCCGGCATGGGCCTTTCCACCGTGCCGCCGCATCCGGTGATCGTGCTGCTCAATGCGGCCTGTCATTACACAAGGCCGCTGGGATATCCGGCGACCGTTTCCGTCGCACTGCATATCGGGCGGCTGGGGCGCAGCAGCGTGCAGACGCATTACCTGCTGCACCACGTCGAAGCGGATGCAGTGTGTGCTGAAGGGTATGCGACGCTGGTGTGGTACGACATGACGCAGCAGAAGGCGGTGCCGCTGCCGGATTCGATCCGCGCGGCTTGCGCAGCGTGAGTTGCCGTTTCCCGGCGATGCTGCTGGTGGCGGCGCTGTCCTGGCCGGTTGCGGGAATGACGCAGTCGCGTGGCGCCGAATCGCGCGACATGGCGCTCAGCGGTTTCCACGACCTGCAGGGGCGCGGCGCCTACCAGCCGGTAATCCACGAACAGAACGGCCGCTGGATTGCCTACATCGGCCTGCATGCGGGCAGTGCGCTCAATCCGCTGACGGGAGTGCACGAAGACAACGGTACGCTGCTGATCGACGTCACTGATCCGGTGAAACCGGTGGCGCTGCACCACATTTCCGGGCCGCCGGGTGGCGAAGCGCAGATGGTGCGCGTGTGCAGCGGCCGCGACTTGCCGCGTGCGGCGCGCGACCGCATCTACCTGCTGCGCACGCTGGGCCATGCCGCGCATGAGGTCTGGGATGTCACGCTGCCCGGTCCGCCGCAGCGCGTGTCGGTGGTGGCCGACGGCCTGCGCGGCACCCACAAAAACTGGTGGGAATGCGACACCGGAATTGCTTACCTGGTGTCGGGCGTGCCCGGCTGGCGCACTTCGCGGATGACGCAGATTTTTGATTTATCGGATCCGCGCAAACCCCGGCATATCCGTGATTACGGTTTGCCCGGGCAGGAGCCCGGCGCGAACGGCAGTGTGCCGACGGGGCTGCATGGTGCGGTTTCCACCGGGCCCGCCGGCAACCGGGTCTATTTCGGCCACGGCACTTCGAGCGGCGGCATCCTGCAGGTGGTCGACCGCGACAAACTGCTCAAGGGGCCTCATACCCCGATACGCGCCAATCTGCTGCGGCCGCAGGCCGGCCGTTACGACCTCGATCCGGAGTACGGCGCGCATACCGCGTTCCCGGTGCCGGGCATGGCCGTGAAGGGCGCCGACGGTCACGTGGCGCAGCGCGACTTTGTCGTGGTCACCAACGAGGCGCTGTCCGAGGGCTGCGGCGGCGCGCAGCAGAAGCTGTGGATCGTCGATGTCACCGAGGAGGCGAAGCCGAAGGTCGCATCGACCTGGGCGCTGGATCCGCGCAACGGTGACTATTGCGCCCGCCCGGGACGCATCGGCGCGCATTCCTCGCATGAAAGTTTTACGCCGATCTACTACCGCCGCATCATGTTCATCGCCCACTTCAATGCCGGCGTGCGCGCGATCGACATCCGTGATCCCTACCGGCCGCGCGAGATTGCACATTACGTGCCGGCCGGTGGCGGGCGCACGGTGACCACCAACAATGTCGAAGTTGACGACAGGGGTTACATCTACATCGTTGACCGCCACGGCCTGGGCCTGCATGTGCTGCAGCTGACCGGCGCCGCACGGCAGGCGGCGAACTTCCGCTGAATCGTTCAGGGCCGCAGGTTTTTCAGGCGCTGCTGCTCCAGTTCCGCGCGGATTTTTTTGGCGAGATGCGGATCGGTGACGTCGGCGGCAATGTCTGCGGGCTCGGTCCAGGTGTGTTCGCGCATGACGTCGGCATCGGCGACGCGTGCGCGTTCCTGCTCTGCGCGCAGTGCGGCAGCCAATTTCAGTTTGTGGTCAATCAGTTTCCAGACGAACCAGCCGGCCAGCAGGACGCCGATGGCGGCGCTGATGTACATCACCGGCTCCCACAGTGGCCGGCAGGCGGGCGCCGAGATCGGCAGGGTGGCGCACATGCTGAGGAAATCGATCCAGCGGTCGAACATCTGCGTCAGTTGTGTGCTATTCGGCATGCCGGCCCCCGTTGCCCCGTCGAATTGCCCGCCAGTATATCCAGCTTGGTGATGGTTAACAGGCCCTAACGCAGCGGCTGCCAGTTATCCGCCAGTTGCCGGGCCTCCCGCCGTTCGTCCGCCGACAGCGGCGCTTCCAGGCGCACGCGGTAACCGCGCTTGTCTTCCAGCACGGATTTGCACATCAGCCTGTCCGGGCATTGCGCAGCGGCCCGCTGCGCGACCAGCAGCCATTTCAGGCCTTCGCGGTTGTCCAGGGAGGTGATGCGTCCGTCTGCGTACAGCATGGCAAGATTGAACATCGAATACAGAAACGCACGGTCCGCTGCCAGCAGGTAATAGTTGGCGGCTTCGGTGTAGTCGGTTTTTGCGCCATTGCGCCCCCTGTGGTACGACAAGCCCGCGTTGTGACAGGCGGAGATGCTGTCCGCCGCACAGCCTTTTTTGTACCAGTCCACAGGATTGCCATATCTGGCGGTGGAGGCTTTGCCCTGGACCAGCAGGTTGCCGAGGCTCAGTGCGGCATCGCCGTCGCCCCGGTCGGCACGCTGACGCAGTTCTGCCGCGGATTTATCGTCCTGTTTGGGACCGGCTGGCGCGGCCGCCGGCGTTTGCGCCGGCAGCATGGCGAAGAGTGCGGCGACGGCTC
>CAMBCD010000196.1 GCA_945863085.1 Bordetella parapertussis | reverse complement strand
AATCGCGTGATGATCCGCGAAATCGACGTCGATCGCAGCACGGTCATGCGCGACTTCACCGGCGCCGCCACCACGCATCGCGAGTACGCGCGCAGCCTCGACATCAAACGGGTGCCGACGCTGATCGTGTTTGATGCCAACGGCCAGCGCGTCGCCCCGCCGATCACCGGCTTGCTGGCCGACGATTTTTACCGGCTGTATATCGAGCAGGGGATTGAAGCAGGGCTGAACCGCATGCGCCCGCGCGGGCGCTGATCCACACAATTGCGGATTTAAGCCCGCAACCTCATCGGGCAAGCTCGCGCACGATGTGCTGCTGGCGGCGGCTCACCGGGATGCGTTCTTCGAGTCCGGCCAGCACCACCTGCCACGGCCCTTCACCGGACTCGGCACCCACCCGTTCGAACCCGCGGATGGCGGCGCGCGCCACCAGGCAGTTGCGGTGTACGCGCACAAAGCGCTCCGCAAACTCCTGTTCCAGCTGGATCAGCGATTCCTCGATCAGGTATTCCCGGCCGGCAGTGCGCACCGTGATGTACTTGAGTTCGGCGCGCAGGAACAGGATGTCCTCCACCGGGATCAGGTGCACCCGTCCGCGTTCGGCCACACTGAGGCAGGCGCGCGGCGCCTGCTGCAATTCACGCAGGATCCCGGGATCAAGCGCGGAGATTTGCGCAACCCGCGACAACGCCTCCTGCAGCCGCGACGCCTTGATCGGTTTCAGCAGGTAATCGATCACGTGCAATTCAAAGGCCTGGATCGCATAGGCATCATATGCCGTGGTGAAAATCACCGCCGGCGGTGGCTGCAGCTGCTGCAGGTGCCGCGCCACCTCGATGCCGTCCATGCCGGGCATGCGCACGTCGAGCAGCGCCACATCCACGCCGCCCGCTTCGGCAATCTGCAGCGCATCACGTCCGTTGGCGGCCTCACCGGCAACCACCACGGGCAGTTCGGCATTGACGTCGGCCAGCAGGTCGCGCATGCGGCTGCGCGCCGGCGCCTCGTCATCGACGATCAATACGCGACGCGGTGCGATAGTCACGGCGCCATGCTCCTCATTCTCCCCATTCGGCCCTCACTGCGCCTTCAGGTACGGCATGACCATGCGCACCTCAAAGGTGTTTTCGCCGATCTGCGTCGTCAGTTCCGCGGCAACGTCAAAATGCAGCTGCAGACGTTCGCGGATGTTGGCCAGCGCCATCTTGTTGCCGACATGGTGGTCCCCGGTCAAGCGGTACGGGTTGCGCAGCACCACGTGCAACCGGTCGCGGGCGACATGAATGGTGATGCTCACCACGCCGGGCGTTTCAGCGGGCTCGATGCCGTGATACACCGCGTTCTCCAGCAAGGGCTGCAGTGCCAGCGACGGCACCAGCGCATCCGGCGGCATCATTTCGATATGCCACTCCACCTGCAGGCGCTCGCCCAGCCGCAACTGCTCCAGCTCCAGATACTGGCGGCACAGCTCGATTTCCTGCGAAATCGGCGTCAGCTGGCGGTTATCGGCCATCAGCGCGCGGAACAACCCGGCCAAATCTTCCAGCGCCGCCTCGGCACGCCGCGGTTCCTGGCGCACCAGCGACAACACGGCGTTGATGCTGTTGAACAGGAAATGCGGGCGGATGCGCGCCTGCAGCGCCTGCAGCCGCGCCTCCGCCAGCGCCGGCGACAAGGCGCGCCCGCGCAGGTCAAAATACCCCAGCAGCATGCCGGTGGACAGCGCGACGACGAACAGCCAGCGCGGCAGGGAATGGATTTCGACAAAAAACAGTCCGCTGGTGGCGAAATGCAATGCGGTGGTCAGTGCCAGTTCAATCACCACGATGGCGATGATCGCCATCGCGTACGGCAGCCGGCGCAACCCGTCGCCCACTGCGGCCAGCACCAGCAGGCTGAGGATCAGCAGCGGCTCGACCAGCGCGGCATTTTCCGTGAACTGCGCGGGCCATGCACGCACCGTCGGCACCTGCAGCAAGGCCGCGAGCAGCGCAATGCCGTTCACGATCAGCACGATGCGCAGCAGGATTCCAAAATTACGGAAGTCCGGCAGGGGGCCGGTGTTGGCAATATGATTTATACTCTGCGCCATGGCAGTTTCATTCTAGCAGGGCCGTAAAAAGCTTCTGTAAATTCTGTAAAAATCGCTGCAAACATCCATGTCGGCAAAAGACAAAACAACGGACAAAACAAAAAACGGCGCGAAGCCGAACGCCACCAAAGCGTGGTCGGGGCGTTTCAGCGAGCCGGTTGACGACCTGGTCAAGCGTTTCACTGCATCCGTCGGTTTTGACCAGCGGCTGGCGGAATTCGATATCCAGGGCTCGGTGGCGCATGCGCGCATGCTGCATGCCGTCGGCATCCTGGCTGCGGCCGACCTCGAGGCCATCGAAAAAGGGCTGGCCGCCATCGGCGATGAAATCCGCGCCGGCACTTTCCCGTGGTCCGTCGATCTCGAGGATGTGCATCTCAATATCGAGCGCCGCCTGACCGACATGGTCGGCGATGCCGGCAAACGGCTGCACACCGGGCGCTCGCGCAATGACCAGGTGGCCACTGACGTGCGGCTGTACCTGCGTGCAGCCATCGATCACGTGCAGACCCTGATCAAGGGCCTGCAGCGGGCGCTGCTCGACCTCGCCGAAAACCATGCCGATACGGTGATGCCGGGCTTCACCCACCTGCAGGTGGCGCAACCGGTGTCGTTTGCCCATCACCTGCTCGCCTATTTCGAAATGTTGTCGCGCGACGCACAGCGTTTTGCCGACTGCCGCAAACGTGTCAACCGGCTGCCGCTGGGTGCGGCGGCACTGGCCGGCACCTCGTTTCCGATCGACCGCCAGATGGTGGCCAAGGAACTGGGCTTCGACGGCGTCTGCGAAAACTCGCTGGATGCCGTGTCCGACCGCGACTTTGCGATTGAATTCGTCGCTGCCGGCGCATTGGTGATGACCCATCTGTCGCGCTTCAGCGAAGAACTGATCCTGTGGATGAGCCCGCGTTTCGGCTTCATCGACATCGCCGACCGTTACTGCACCGGTTCGTCGATCATGCCGCAGAAAAAAAATCCCGATGTCGCGGAACTGGTGCGCGGCAAGACCGGTCGAGTCAACGGCCATCTAGTTGCACTGCTTACCCTGATGAAGGGCCAGCCGCTGGCGTACAACAAGGACAACCAGGAAGACAAGGAACCGCTGCTCGACACCGTCGACACGCTGATGATGAGTCTCGCGGTGTTCGCCGGCATGGTCGGCGGCATCACCGTCAACGCCGACAGGATGCGCGCGGCCGCCAGCGAAGGTTATGCCACGGCGACCGACCTTGCCGACTACCTGGTGAAAAAGGGTCTGCCCTTCCGCGAAGCGCATGAGGCCGTGGCGCAGGCAGTGCGTTTTGCCGAAACCAGAGGCTGCGACCTCGCCGAACTGTCGCTCGACGACCTGCGGCAATTTTCCAAGCTGATCACCACCGACGCTTTTGAGGCGCTGACGCTGGAAGGTTCGATGAAAAGCCGCAGCCACATCGGCGGCACCGCGCCGGCACGGGTGAAAGCGGCAATCGCCAAGGCGCGCAAATCGCTGCAGTGATTCACTTGCCGTGATTCTGTCGCTGCAACCCGCTGCTGTGATGCGCGCGCCGGTTTAAGCGGATCGCGGCGCGGCCGCGCTTTCCCGTACCACCAGCTCCGTCGGCAACTTGCAGCGCAGATCCACCGCCTTGCCTTCCAGCCGCATCAGCAGATGATTCGCGGCATAGATGCCCAGATCGGTGGTCGGGAAACGGACGGTGGTCAGGGCCGGCGTCATCAAGGCGGCGATTTCCATGTCGTCAAACCCGGTGATCGACACATCACCCGGCACCGCCAATCCCTGCACATGACATTCGGCCACTGCGCCGATGGCCAGCACATCGTTGCCGCAGATCACCGCGGTCGGCCTTTCGCGCCCCGCCATCAGTTCCCTCAAACCTTCGCGCCCGCCGGTATGGGTGTACGGTTTTTCCACCACCCGCTCCGCCGGCAGCGTGATGCCGCGCGCCGCCAGCGCATCGCGCACGCCGGCAAGGCGTTCCTGCGCGCGTTCGTTGTGCACAGTGATGCCGGAAATCATTGCAAACCGGCGATGGCCGAGGTCGAACAGATAATTGGTGATGCGTACTGCAGCAGCGCGGTTGTCGAAACCGACGCAGGGGTGGTTGCCGCTTTCATCGAAGGCCCAGGTCAGCACATAAGGCACGCCATTCGACTCGATCATCCGGTAAATATCGGGATGGTGCGTGGTGCCCAGCAGCACCAGGCCGTCAACACCGCGTTCGATCAGGGTGCGCGTGACACGGGCCTCGATGTCAGCGTCGAATTCATGGCTGGCCAGCAGCAGCACATAACCGGCCGCATCGAGCGTGCGCTGCAGTGCGTGGATGGTATTGGCGAAAATCGCATTGTCCAGCGTCGGCACCACGGCGCCGATGGTATGCGTGCGCCGCGACGCCAGCGCACGCGCCGCGCCATGCGCAACATAACCGAGGCTGCGCGCCGCCTGCTGCACCCGTTCCAGCGTGCGTGCCTTGACCTTGTGCGGCAAAGTCAGCGCACGCGACACCGTCGCCGTCGATACCTTGGCGAGTCGCGCGACATCGGCGAGCCGCGCCGCCTTGTTGGACCGGGTTCTCATCTGATAACAAGGAGAAAATCAGGAGAAATCAGGAGAAAAAAGCCGGCGTCAGCCGGCTTTTTCCGTGGCCGCCGGTCGTGATCAGCGATATTGCTTTGCACTGTGCTTGCGGTACTTTGGCAGCAGCCGCTGCGGCTGGCGGAAGGCATCACGCCGGAACGGGTCGCCCAGCTCCTGCGTCAGCATCATATTGATCACCGTCGGCTTGTTGGAACGCACCGCTGCACGCAAGGCGTCGCCGACCTCATCAACATGTTCCACCGTCAGCCCCTGCGCGCCCATGGATTCCGCAACATCGGCGAAATTCGGGTTCTGCAGATTGGTGCCGAGGAAACGGTTTTCGAAATAATCGATCTGGTTTTTCTTTTCCGCGCCCCACTGACCGTTGTTGAACACCACGGCGATTGCCGGAATCTTTTCGCGGACACAGGTCATCACTTCATTGAGGCTCATGCCCCAGGCGCCGTCACCGACATAGGCAATAGCCGGGCGGTCCGGGCGGCCGACCTTGGCGCCCATCACCGCGGGAAAGGCATAACCGCAGTTGCCGAAGCTCATCGCCGCGAGGAAGGACGGCGCCTGTTCGAAGTGCAGGTAGCTGTTCGACACCGAGCAGACGTTGCCGATATCGGTGGCCACCATCGCGTTTTTCGGCATGGCCCGCGCCAGCGCGGCCAGCGCCTGCCGCGGACCGATGCGGGTCTTGGTATTGGGCGAAGGCCATTTGTCGAGTTCTTCAGCCCATGCTTTTTTCTCTTTCTGCACTTCCGCAAGCCGAGCCTTGTTCGGCGTCATCTTGG
>CAMBCD010000195.1 GCA_945863085.1 Bordetella parapertussis | reverse complement strand
GACACGCGTGACCAGGCGACCAACGAGCGCCTCGACAACCTTGAGGACCCGTACCGCCTGTTCCGCTGCCATTCGATCATGAACTGCGTCGACGTCTGTCCGAAGGGGCTGAACCCGACGAGGGCGATCGGCAAGATCAAGGATTTGCTTGTAAAAAGGACGGTGTAGGCCCGGAGCCGGTATGGCCGAAATTGACCGTATCCGCTGGCAGTGCCGGCGCGGCATGCTGGAACTGGATCTGTTGCTGAAACGCTTTTTGGAGCAGGAACTGGCGAGACTTGATCCCGGGCAGGTGCAGGTGTTCAAGGAATTGCTGAACGAACCGGATCCCGTGCTGCTGGCCTGGGTGATGGAGCAGGAGGAGGTGCCCGGTCGTTATGATTTTCTGGTCAGACGGCTGCGGCAGGTGTAACGGTAACAGGCACAACATCCATAATTTTTGGAACCAACAAGCAGGTTGAACATACGGAGATTGTCATGAAGGAAAAGCTCGCAACCCTGTCGTTCAGTGATGGTAGCCCCTCGGTGGACTTCCCGATATTCGGCGGCACCATCGGGCCTGACGTGATCGACGTTCGCAGCCTGTACGCCAAGACGGGCAAGTTCACCTATGACCCCGGATTCATGTCGACAGCGAGTTGTCGCTCCAACATCACCTATATCGACGGTGACGAAGGCATCCTGCTGTATCGCGGTTATCCGATTGAGCAACTTGCCGAGAAATGCGATTTCCTCGAAGTCGCCTACCTGATCCTCAACGGTGAGTTGCCGAACAAGGCGGAAAAAACCGAGTTTGACGACATCGTCACCAAACACACCATGGTGCACGACCAGCTGACTTATTTTTTCCGCGGATTCCGCCGCGATGCCCACCCGATGGCTGTGTTGTGCGGCGTGGTCGGCGCATTGTCGGCCTTCTACCATGATTCGATGGACATCCACGACGAACGCAGTCGTGAAATATCGGCCTTCCGTCTGATCGCCAAGTTGCCGACGATTACCGCAATGGCCTACAAGTACAACATGGGCCAACCCTTCACGTATCCGAAGAACTCGCTGTCCTACACAGAGAACTTTCTTTACATGATGTTCGGCAACCCCTGCGAGGAATACAAACCCAATCCGGTGGTGTCGCGCGCCATGGACCGCATCCTGATCCTGCACGCCGATCACGAGCAGAATGCCTCGACCTCGACGGTTCGCCTTGCCGGTTCGACCGGTGCCAACCCCTTCGCCTGCATTTCTGCCGGCATTGCCAGCCTGTGGGGTCCAGCGCACGGTGGCGCCAACGAAGCCGTGCTGAAAATGCTCGATGAAATTGGTGACGTGAAGAACATTCCGGGCTTCATCAAGCGGGTCAAGGAAAAAGACGGGCACGCGATGCTGATGGGCTTCGGTCACCGTGTTTACAAGAATTACGATCCGCGCGCCAAGATCATCCAGCGCACCTGCCACGAAGTGCTTGAAGAACTCGACATGAAGGACAACAAGCTGATCAAGCTGGCGATGGCGCTGGAGAAAATTGCGCTGGAAGATGATTATTTCATCAAGCGCAAACTGTATCCGAACGTCGATTTCTATTCGGGAATCGTCTACAAGGCTCTGGGCATCCCCGTCAGCATGTACACCGCGATCTTCGCGCTGGCACGGACCGTGGGCTGGATCGCGCAGTGGAAGGAACTGATTGCCGACCCCGAACAGAAAATCGGCCGTCCGCGGCAATTGTTCACCGGCTCGAAGAGCCGCGAGTTCGTGCCGGTCTCCAAACGCAAATAAGCCCGGGGGCGCCGCCGCCGGCGGCGCCCGACCGGCTGCAACCCTCTCAGCTTCCAGGTGCAGACATGATTAAGGAATCCCGCGGAACCTCGTTGCTGTTCGGCGCCAACGCGCCGTTTGTAGAGGGCCTTTACGAGCAGTACCTGAAGGATCCGCAATCGGTGGAGGCGCGCTGGCGCGGTTATTTCGACGAATTGCAGAAACTCGATGACGGCCCGGCCGATGTCGCGCATTCCGAGGTGCAGCAGCGTTTTGTCGACATGGCCCGCAACCGGCGCGCGGTCAGCGGCGGGGCGGCAGCGACGCAGAACCTGCAGAAACAGTTTGCGGTGATGCAGCTGATTTCGGCGTACCGGTTTCAGGGCAATCGTGTCGCCGATTTTGATCCCCTCAAGCGCATTATCGAGGCGCCGGTGATTGCCGAACTGGATCCTGCGCACTACGGACTCACCGAACGGGATATGGACACGGTGTTCGACACCGGCACGCTGCACGGCCCGGCCAAGGCGCCGCTGCGCGACATCCTGCAGGCGCTGCGCGACACCTACTGCCGCAGCATCGGCGTCGAATACATGTACATGTCGGATATCCCGCAGAAACGCTGGATGTCTGAGCGGATCGAGCCGACACGCGGCCGGCCGAACTATGACGCCGCCTACAAGAAACATTTGCTCGACCGGCTGACGGCGGCGGATACCCTGGAGAAATATCTCAACGCAAAATATGTCGGCCAGACGCGGTTTTCGCTGGAAGGCGGAGACGGCCTGATTCCGATGCTGGACCACCTGCTGCAGCATGCCGGTAAAAGCGGCGTGCAGGAAATGGTGATCGGCATGGCCCACCGCGGGCGGTTGAATGTGCTGGTCAATACGCTGGGTAAAATGCCGGCTGACCTTTTTTCGTCGTTCGAGGGCAAACAGCAGGCTGATGTGCTCGCCGGCGACGTCAAATACCACGACGGCTTTTCATCGAATGTGATGACCCCTGGCGGTCCGATGCATGTCACGGTGGCGTTCAACCCCTCCCACCTCGAGATCGTCAACCCGGTGGTCGAAGGTTCGGTGCGTGCGCGCCAGCACCGCCGCAAGGACCATACCGGAGCCCAGGTGCTGCCGGTGCTGATCCACGGTGACGCGGCATTTGCCGGGCAGGGCGTGATCCAGGAAGTGCTCAATTTCGCGGAAACCCGCGGTTTCGGCACTGGCGGCACGGTGCACATCATCATCAACAACCAGATCGGCTTCACCACTTCGGATCCGCGCGATTCACGCTCGTCGCTGTATTGCTCGGACGTGGTGAAAATGCTCGAGGTGCCGATTTTTCATGTCAACGGCGACGATCCAGAAGCCATTGCCTTTGTCACTGAAATCGCCCTCGATTACCGCACCAAGTTCCGCAAGGACGTGGTGATCGACATGATGTGTTACCGCCGCCTCGGCCACAACGAGCAGGACGAGCCGATGGTGACGCAACCGATGATGTACCGGCGCATTCACACCCACCCGACGCCGCGCAAGGTCTACGCCGACCGGCTGATCGCCGAGGGCGTGGTCACCGAAGCCGAAGCAGACCAGATGGTTGCCGTGTTCCGCGATGCCCTGGACCGCGGTTACCACACCAACAAGACCATCCTGTCCAACTACAAGCCGCCGTTCGAGGCCGACTGGAGTCCGTACAAGGGCACCAAGTGGAACGAGAACGACGACACCCGTCTGCCGCTGGAGAAACTGCAGGCGCTGGCGCGCAAGGTCTGCGAAGTGCCGGCCAACATCAAGGTGCACCCGCGGGTCGAGAAAATCATGCAGGACCGCCGGCTGATGGCCGAAGGCAAACTGCCGCTGGACTGGGGCATGGCGGAGACGCTGGCGTATGCGACGCTGCTGACCGAGGGCTACTCGGTGCGGCTGTGTGGCCAGGACTCCGGACGCGGCACGTTTTTCCATCGCCATGCCGTGCTGCATGATCAGAATCGCGAGCGCTGGGATCAGGGCACTTATGTGCCCTTGCAGCACCTGGCGCCTGACCAGAGTGATTTTGTGGTCATCGATTCGGTGCTGTCGGACGAGGCGGTGATCGGATTTGAATACGGTTATGCGACTTCCGGTCCGAAGGAACTGGTGATCTGGGAGGCGCAGTACGGTGATTTCGTCAACGGCGCCCAGGTCGTGATCGACCAGTTCATCGCATCCGGCGAAGTGAAGTGGGGCCGCATGTGCGGGCTGACCATGATGCTGCCGCACGGTTACGAAGGCGCGGGCCCCGAACATTCCTCGGGGCGCATCGAACGTTTCCTGCAGCTCTGTGCGGACTACAACATGCAGGTCTGCGTGCCGGCGACGCCGGTGCAGATGTATTACCTGCTGCGCCGGCAGATGGTACGGCCGCATCGCAAGCCTTTGATCATTTTTTCGCCGAAGAGCCTGCTGCGCCACAAGGAATCGGTGTCGCCGCTGGAGGAATTCGCCAACGACAAGTTCAAGCCCGTCAACGAGGACTGGGATTCGCGCGAAATCAATCCGGATAAAGTCGAGCGAGTGATTTTCTGCAGCGGCAAGGTGTATTACGACCTTCGTGCCGAGCGCCGCGCGCGTGGCATTGCGGATCTGCCGCTGGTGCGCATTGCGCAGATTTACCCCTTCGCGCACGAAGATTTCCGCGCGCAGATCGTGCGTTACAAGAACGCCAAGGAAATCGTCTGGTGCCAGGAAGAGCCGCGCAACCAGGGTTCATGGCGGCACATCCAGCATTACCTGATGCGCCACCTGCTGCCGCACCAGAAGCTGTACTACGCCGGGCGTGATTCGTCGGCGTCGCCGGCCGCCGGTTACAAGTCGCTGCACGAAAAACAGCAGAAGGAACTCGTCGACCAGGCGCTGACGCTGGCGGGTGGCAGCCAGCCGCGGGCATTTGCGCCGCGACCTCTTGCTGAGGGCGAAGAGTTCTGAGTGTACTGGCCAAGATGCTAAATTTTAAAAATATTAAATTAAATCAATAGTTTATGGAGTCATCATGCTCGTCGATGTGAAAGTGCCCCAACTCTCGGAATCAGTGGCCGAGGCGACACTGGTGTCGTGGCACAAAAAAACCGGCGAATACGTCAAGCGTGACGAGAATCTGGTGGATATCGAGACCGACAAGGTCGTGCTCGAGACGCCTGCGCCGCAGGCCGGCGTGCTGGTCAAAATCGTCAAGGCCGACGGTGGTCTGGTTACCAGCAACGAAATCATTGCCACCATCGACACCGATGCCAAGCCTGAGGTGGGCGCGGCAGCCCCGGCAGCAGCGGCACCGGTTGCGGCGGCCAAAGCGCCGGCAACCGGCGCACCGGCGATGCCGGCAGCGCAAAAACTCGCTGCGGAGAAAAACATCGATACCGGCGCGCTCAGCGGTACCGGTCGTGGCGGTCGTGTCACCAAGGGTGATGTCATCCAGGCCGCGGAGGGTGGTGCAAAGGCAACTGCGTCCGCAGCCCCCGCAGCGCCGTCACGCGTGATGCCTACCGTTGATCATGGCGATCTCGGTGAGCGCCCCGAGCAGCGTGTGCCGATGTCGCGGCTGCGTGCGCGCATTGCCGAACGCCTGGTGCAGTCGCAATCCACGGCAGCGATCCTGACCACGTTCAACGAGGTCAACATGCAGCCGGTGATGGAGATGCGCAACAAGTACAAGGACAAGTTCGAGAAGGAGCATGGCGTGAAGCTCGGCTTCATGTCCTTCTTCGTCAAGGCTGCCGTGCATGCGCTGAAA
>CAMBCD010000194.1 GCA_945863085.1 Bordetella parapertussis | reverse complement strand
CAATGGCGCGCTGATCCAGATCATCATGGCTTCGCGCATGCTCTATGGCATGAGTGCCACGGGCTGGTTGCCGGGAATGTTTGCGCAGGTCAGCACGGTCACCGGTACTCCGGTCATCGCCACCGTCACTGCCGCAGCAGGCGTCCTGTTGTGTGCCCTGGCGCTGCCGCTCGCCACTTTGGCCAAGGCCACCAGCACCATCGTACTGGTGGTTTTTGCGCTGGTGAATCTCGCCCTGATCCGTATCAAGCACCGCGATCCGGCGCCTGCCGGCGCACGGGTGTACGCCGGATGGGTACCCTGGGGCGGATTGTTGTTGTCGCTGGCCTTGCTGGCATTTCATCTCGCGACCCTGCTCCGCGGCTGAACCCGGCAGTTCCTGGATCGCATCGGATGTTTTAAAATTAACAATAAAAACAACGGGTTATAAATACACCTGTCTGCGAGCGGCAGGTGATCGATGCCGCACAGGAACCCGGATGTGTTCTGGACGAACACGCGCTGCAGCCTTCGGCCCATGAAGCGCTTCGGCTACAATCTCGGCTCACGCAGTTTTGCCATTCACGCATTTTTGTCAATTTAGACAGTCAAGGAGCTTTCATGAAGTTGGTCTTTGCCGTGCTGTTTGCGCTTGGTGTTCTGCTTTCCGGCAACGCTGCCGCATCGGAAAAACTCGCCCAGTCCAGCGGTTGCATGACCTGTCATGCCATCGACCGCAAGGTCATTGGCCCCGGCTACAAGGAAATTGCCGCCAAGTACCGCAGCGACAAAGCTGCTGCAGCCAATCTGGCGAAAAAAGTAAAGGCCGGCGGCTCCGGTGTCTGGGGCCCCACCCCGATGCCGCCGAACGCCCACGTCAAGGAAGACGACATCAAGACCATCGTGACCTGGATACTGACGCTCAAATAATCGTTGCGTCTTTTTGTGATCATCAAAGCCGGCCTGCGCCGGCTTTTTTGTTGTGCCGCATTCCCGTCGCTGAAATTGACATTGCACCGCCCCCCCCGGATAATCAATAAATCTCTTTCAGTAACAACAAGTTAAATACGACTCAGCGCCGGCTGAATCCTCATTGTTTGCTGATCCGACTTCTCACGGGAGCCACCATGCACATGCACACCTTGCGCCACGTCACCGCGGCACTGATTGCCGCGGCACTGATCACCGCCTGCGGCAAGGAAACCCCGCCACCCGCGCCCAAAGCCGAGGCGCCGAAAGCGCCGGAAGTGCTGACTGTAAAAATCGGCTCGGCGTCTCCCCTGACCGGCCCGCAGGCACACATCGGCATCGACATCCGCAATGGCGTACAACTCGCTGTCGAGGATCTCAACGCCAAGGGCGTGGAAATCGGCGGCAAAAAAGTGAAACTGGAACTGGTCTCCGAAGACGATGAAGCCAACCCGACCAAGGCCACCACGGTGGCGCAGAAACTGGTCGACGCCAAAGTTGCCGCAGTGGTCGGCCACTTCAACTCCGGGGCATCGATTCCGGCATCCAAGGTTTACGCCGATGGCGGCGTGCCGCAGATTTCACCGTCCTCCACCAATCCCGATTACACGCTGAAGGGATTCAAAACCACCTTCCGCGTGGTTGCACACGACGGCCAGCAGGGTCCGACCCTCGCCCGCTTCGCGGTCGGCAACCTGAAAGCGAAAAACATCGCGGTCATCGATGACAGCACGGCCTACGGCCAGGGCCTCGCCGACAATTTCGAAGCCACCGTCAAAACGCTGGGGGCGAAAATCATCGCCCGCGAACACACCACCGACAAGGACACCGACTTCAAGGCGATCCTGACCAGGATCAAGGGCAAAAAACCCGACCTGATCATGTTCGGCGGCATCGATCCGCAGGCCGGACCGATGGTCAAGCAGATGAAGGAACTCGGCATCAAGGCCAAATTCATCGGCGGCGATGGCATGCAGACCCCCAATTTCATCAAACTCGCCGGTGATGCCTCCGACGGTGCGATGGCTTCGATCCCCGGCCTGCCGAAAGACCAGATGCCCGGCGGCAAGGTGTTTCTCGAGAAATACAAAGCCAAGTTCAACCAGGAAGTCGAACTGTTCGCGCCCATGGGTTATGACGCGGTTTTTGTTTTTGTCGAAGCGATGAAACGCGCCGGCTCGGCCGACCCCGCGAAATTCCTGGCGGAAATCAGCAAGACCGATCACCAGGGCGTCATCGGACCGATCGCGTTTGATGACAAGGGTGATCTGAAAAACGGCCCGATCACCATTTACGTGGTCAAGGGCGGCAAATGGGAGCCGCTGGAAATCGTCAAGCCCGAGGCCGCTCCGGCCGCTCCCGCTACAGAGAAAAAATAATCTGCAAGCAACGACTCAACGGCACCCTCCAGGGTGCCGTTGTCGTCTGTAACGCCGCTTATTGAAAATTGCATAAATAATGACAAAAACATGCCTCTGGCGAGGCTGTCATGTTTTTGGAAAAAATCAATAACCATGGAAATTTTCGCCCAACAAATCGTCAACGGCCTGGTGCTGGGCAGCATCTACGCGCTGGTTGCGCTGGGCTACACCATGGTCTACGGCATCCTCGGGCTGATCAATTTCGCCCATGGCGACATCACCATGATCGGCGCGCTGGTGTCGCTGACCGTCATCCAGTTGCTGGCCGCTGCCGGGGTACCGGCACCCGTGATACTCGTACTCGCCGGCGGCACCGCAGTCATGGTCTGCGCAATCCTCGGCCTGTCGATTGAACGCATCGCCTACCGGCCGCTGCGCCGCGCACCGCGGCTGGCACCGCTGATCACCGCCATCGGTGTGTCGATACTGCTGCAGTATTCCGCGGCGCTGATCTGGGGCAAACAGTACATCTCGCTGCCGCAGATCATCGAGCCCGCGCAATTCACCATTTTCGGTGCCCAGCTGACCAGCCTGCAGGCGGCGATATTCCTGCTCGCATGCACCATCATGGCGGGCCTCTTGTGGTTCATCAAAAGCAGCCGCATGGGACGCGCAATGCGCGCCACCGAACAGAATCCCGACGTTGCCGGGCTGATGGGCGTCAACACCAACACCGTAATCGCCTTCACCTTCGTGCTCGGTTCGGCCATCGGCGCCATCGCCGGGCTGATGGTCGTGCTCTATTACGGGCTGGGTCATTACTTCATGGGTTTCATGCTCGGGCTGAAGGCATTCACCGCTGCGGTGCTCGGCGGCATCGGCAACGTCGGCGGCGCAGTACTGGGCGGACTGCTGCTGGGCATCATCGAAAGCCTGGCTGCGGGTTACATCGGCGACCTGACCGGTGGCGTGCTGGGCAGCAATTACCGTGACATCTTCGCGTTCCTGGTGCTGGTGCTGGTACTGGTGCTGCGGCCGGCCGGGCTGCTTGGCCAGCACAGCGGGGAGCGCGCATGACCACGACACAGGCCCGCTGGCGCTGGATGCTGTGGGCGGCTGTCGCGCTGCTGCTGCTCGCCGCACCGTTCCTGATCGAGGCCACGCTCGGTCGCGCCTGGGTGCGCATCGCCGATGTGGCCTTGTTGTTCATCATGCTGGCACTCGGCCTCAACATCGTGGTCGGTTTTGCCGGGCTGCTTGACCTCGGTTACATCGCGTTTTTTGCAGTAGGTGCCTACTGTTATGCACTGCTCGCCTCGCCGCAGCTGGCAATACACTGGCCGTTCCTGCTGCTGCTGCCGCTGGGCGCGATGGTTGCCGCAGTGTTCGGCATCCTGCTCGGCGCCCCTACACTCAGGCTGCGCGGCGACTACCTGGCCATCGTCACGCTCGGCTTCGGTGAAATCATCCGCGTGCTGCTCAACAACCTGAACCGCCCGGTCAACATCACCAATGGTCCGCAGGGCATCACGCTGATCGACCCGCTGCAGATCGGCGGTTTTTCGCTGGCGCAAAGCCACAGCTTCGCCGGCCTGACATTCACCGCGCTGCACAGTTATTACTTCGTGTTCCTCGCCTGCGCCGTGTTGTCGATCATCATCTCGCGACGGCTGGAAGATTCGCGCATCGGCCGCGCCTGGGTGGCCATCCGCGAGGACGAACTTGCCGCGGCTTCCATGGGCATCAACACCCGCAACATGAAGCTGCTGGCATTCGCAATGGGCGCAACCTTCGGCGGCGTCGCCGGCGGCCTGTTCGCTTCGTTCCAGGGCTTCATCAGTCCGGAGAGTTTTCACCTGATCGATTCCATCATGGTGCTGTGCATGGTGGTGCTCGGCGGCATGGGCAATGTCGCCGGCGTCGTGCTCGGCGCCGTGCTGCTGACCGCGCTGCCGGAGGCACTGCGTTACATCGGCCCGCTGCAGCAGCGCTGGTTTGGCGAAGTGTTCATTGATCCCTCGGACCTGCGCATGCTGCTGTTCGGCCTGGCGCTGGTGCTGATGATGCTGTTCCGGCCCTCGGGCATCTGGCCGGCGCGGCGGCGCACGGCGGAGCGCATGACGGAGAAGCAGCATGCAAGCGGCTGAGACCCTGCTTGCCGCCACCGGCATCAGCAAACATTTCGGCGGACTCGCCGCGCTGACAGACGTGTCCATCAGCGTACGGCGCGGGGAAATTTTCGGATTGATCGGGCCCAACGGCGCGGGCAAGACCACGCTGTTCAACGTGCTGACCGGCCTTTATGCCGCGGATGCCGGCGAACTGGCTTTTGACGGCCGCCCCATCACCGGCAGCAAACCGCATCGCGTGGCGCAGCACGGCATTGCACGGACGTTCCAGAACATCCGCCTGTTCGGCGGCATGACCGCGCTGGAAAACGTCATGGTCGGCCGGCACCTGCGTACGCAGACCGGCGTGCTGGGCGCGGTGTTGCGCACGCGCGCGGCCGCCACCGAAGAACGCGCAATCACGCAGCGCGCCCATGAACTGCTGGACTATTGCGGGCTGGCGGCACGCGCCGGCAGCATCGCGCGCGATCTGCCCTATGGCGACCAGCGGCGCCTGGAAATTGCCCGCGCACTGGCCACCGAACCCAAGCTGCTCGCCCTCGACGAACCGGCAGCGGGGATGAATGCCACCGAAACCGCCACGCTGCGCAAACTGCTGGAACGCATACTCGGCGACGGCGTCACGCTGCTGCTGATCGAGCACGACATGAAGCTGGTGATGGGCCTGTCGCACCGCGTGGCGGTGCTCGATTACGGCGAAAAAATCGCCGAGGGTGAACCCGCGGCAATACAGCGCGATCCCAAAGTCATTGCCGCCTATCTCGGCGGCACGGTAGCCTGAGCCCGCATGCTGACCGCGCACAAACTCGAGGTGGCCTACGGGGGCATCAAAGCCGTCAAGGGCATAGACCTCACTGTCGGACGCGGCGAAATGGTGGCACTGATCGGCGCCAATGGCGCCGGCAAGAGCAGCACGCTGAAAGCGCTGTCCGGACTGCTCAGACCCAGCGCCGGCCGCATCGACTACGACGGCGCCGAGATCACCGGCAAACCGGCGTATCATCTGGTGCGGCGCGGCTTGGCCATGGTCCCCGAAGGACGCGGCGTGTTTCCCCGGCTCACGGTGGCGGAAAACCTGGCGATGGGCGCCTACATCCATGATGACAAGGCCGCCATA
>CAMBCD010000193.1 GCA_945863085.1 Bordetella parapertussis | reverse complement strand
ATGCGCCGGAACACGATACCGGTGTGCGGCTGCGCCGGGCGCAGGGTCAGATGAACCTTCTCGCCCGTGTGCAGACCCACGCCAGTGGCGCGAATCACGTTTTTTAAGGTGCGCTGCTTGATCACGTTTAACGAATCGTTTTAATGATTTATCACTTTGGCCATGGTGCGCCCGAATCCGGAACGCGTGCGAAGTTTATCATAATGCCGCACTGCAGCACAGGCGCCGACCCGTCACTCAGGCCGGCGCAACCCCCGCCGCTCCCTGCCTGCTTCTTGCTACACCCCTCCCTGCACCCTCAGTCAGCCTGCTTGCGCAAAAATGCCGGGATATCGAGCATCTCGACACCAGACTGCCGCATGGCTTCAACCGTTGCATCCCGGTTACGGCGACGGATCACCGCCGGCTGCTCCAGCGCGTTGTAGTCCACTTCCATCCCCATGTTGTCGGTGCCGGTCTTCTGCGCCACCACGATCATCGGTTTGGCGTTCTGCCGCGCCAGCGGTTTGCCGAGGCCGGTCGCGACGATGGTCACCCGCAGGGCATCCTCGAGACTTTCATCGTAGACGGTGCCGACAATGACGGTCGCTGAATCAGCGGCAAAGGCCTTGATGGTTTCCATGACGTCATACATTTCCTGCAACTGGAACGTCGCCTTGCTGGCGGAGATATTCACCAGTACGCCACGCGCGTCGGAAATATTGATGTCCTCCAGCAGCGGACAGGCCACCGCCTGCTCGGCCGCTTCACGCGCCCGCCCGATGCCGGCGGCTTTTGCCGAACCCATCATCGCCATGCCCATCTCGCCCATCACCGTGCGCACGTCGGCAAAGTCGACGTTGATCATGCCCGGGCAGCTGATAATTTCGGCGATGCCGGCCACCGCGCCGTGCAGTACGTCGTTGGCGGCGCGGAACGCCTCGTCCAGCGTGATCGAATTGCCGAGGACCTGCATCAGTTTGTCGTTGGGGATCACGATCAGCGAATCAACATGCTGCGCCAGTGCGTCCAGGCCTTCCTGCGCCAGGCGCTGGCGTTTGCCTTCGAAGGCGAAAGGCTTGGTGACCACGGCCACCGTCAGGATGCCCAACTCCTTGGCAACTTCGGCCACCACCGGTGCAGCGCCCGTGCCGGTGCCGCCCCCCATGCCCGCGGTCAGGAACAGCATGTCCGCGCCCGAAATCATTTCGGCGATGCGCTCGCGATCCTCGAGTGCAGCCTGGCGGCCGATCTCGGGATTGGCGCCCGCCCCCAGACCCTTGGTGATTTCGCTGCCCAGTTGAAGCTGGGTTTTGGCCTGATTGCGCTTGAGCGCCTGGGCGTCCGTGTTGGCGCAGATGAACTCCACGCCCTGCACGCCCTGGACGATCATGTGGTCCACCGCGTTGCCGCCGCAACCGCCGACCCCGATCACCTTGATTACCGCTTCCTGCGCCTGTGCATCAATCAGTTCAATCATGTGTATCTCCTTTTTTCCGCAAACAAAGCAACGTTAATGTTGAAAAATCCCGCCATCCCGTAAAAAACCTTCAAACAAATCCGAATCCACTGCTGCAATCATCAAAATCAGAAATTTCCCGTAAACCAGTGCTTCATCCGTTCCAGCACCTGCTGGAAGCTGTTGATATGCATGCGCGCCGCATCGCGCTGGCGGTGTTCGTCGGCGCCCGCGATCAGCAGACCGACCCCTGTCGCATACCGTGTGCTGCGCACCACTTCTGCCAGCCCGCCCGCGTACTGCGGCAGACCGATGCGCACCGGCATGTGAAAAATCTCCTCGCCCAGTTCGACCATGCCCCGCATCGCGCTGGAGCCGCCGGTCAGCACCACGCCCGAGGACAGCAGTTCCTCGTAACCGCTGCGCCGCAGCTCCGTCTGCACCAGCGAATACAG
This sequence comes from Bordetella parapertussis, assembly GCA_945863085.1. The sequence goes on along the minus strand of CAMBCD010000193.1, from coordinate 3,694 downwards.
TTCTTCAACGCGCGGTTCGATGACCTCGGCCAGCGTCTTGCACGAGAGTTGCCGCGAGCTGCGATCCCCGACACCCGGTACGTCGACCATTTCCTGCGGATCGGCGAGTTGCGACAGTGCGCAGCCGAAACGCTGCTTGATGTCCTCCGCGTCCTTGGTCGGTGTGCGCAGTGCCATCGCGATGTCGTTGGTAATCTGGTCGCCGGCGATCGGGATCACTGCGGTATGACGGATCGCGCCGTGGGTGAATACCGCCATGTCGGTGGTGCCGCCGCCGATGTCGATCAGGCACACACCGAGGTCTTTTTCATCGTCCGACAGCACCGCGACGGATGATGCCAATGGTTGCAGCACGAGGTCGTTGACCTCCAGACCGCAGCGGCGCACGCACTTGATGATGTTCTGCGCCGCGGACACCGCACCGGTAACGATATGCACCTTGACCTCAAGCCGGACCCCGGACATGCCCAGCGGCTCGCGCACATCCTCCTGGCCATCAATGATGAATTCCTGGTTCAGCACGTGCAGGATCTGCTGGTCGTTCGGGATCTGCACCGCCTTGGCTGTCTCGATCACACGATCGATGTCTATCTGCGCGACTTCCTTGTCCTTGATCGCGACCATGCCCTGCGAGTTGAAACTCTTGATGTGATTGCCGGCGATGCCGGTATAGACCTCGCGAATCTTGCAATCGGCCATCAGTTCCGCTTCCTCCAGCGCGCGCTGGATGGCATTGACCGTGGTTTCGATGTTGACCACCACGCCCTTTTTCAAACCGCGCGAGGGGTGGCTGCCCATGCCGATGATCTCGAAGCCGCCCTCGGGTTTGAGTTCGGCGACAATGGCGACGATCTTCGACGTACCGATGTCGAGACCCACCACCAATTTCTTGTTTTCCCTGGTTTTATTCATGGTTCCTGTCATTTCCTAAGCCCCGCGTTTTTGCCGGGATTCCACTGCTGCAGGCGGCAGGCCCGGCACCCGCGCGGCAAAGCCGTTGGCATAACGCAAATCAACGCGGTCAACGGGGCGGCTCATGCGCGCAATCGTCCGCGGATAAGTGGTGACAAAACGCCGCAGCCGCTCTTCGACCTGATCACGCCCCAGATCCAAGGTCATGCCGTCGTCGAGCCGGATCTGCCAGGCGCGCCGCGGTGACACGTTGATTTCGCCCGGTGTTTTGTCGATCGCGGCGAGGCTGCGCCGGAAGTGGTCGTACTGGATGGTCATTTCCTTGGCTGAGCCGGCGGGACCGTTGAATACCGGCAAGGCGCCGTCAAACGCCGCTTCAAACACCTCGCCATGGACATTGACCAGGGCTTCCTTGCCCCAGCGCGCCAGCGGCATATGCTCCGTCAACGCAACTTCAAGGCTGCCCGGCCACTGGCGGCGCACTGCTGCGCTGCGCACCCACGGCAGTTTTTCGAAAGCCGTGCGGGCCGATCCCAGCTGCAGCGTGAAAAACGTGCCGCGCACCTCACGGCGGACGATTTCCTCGACCTGTTCCCGGGTGACATGCGCCAGCGGCGTCACCACGCGCACCGCGTTGATCGAAAAGGCCGGCAGGCGCACGGCATAGGCCACACCGGCATAGAGCAGACCGAGCAATGCCGCGACAAACAGCAGGTCGGCGATGGTGTTGAGGGCTGCGGGCTTATCCCACATGGGCCAGTTCCAGTATCCGTACCACCAGATCGTTGAACGACAAGCCCGCCTGCTTTGCCGCCATCGGCACCAGGCTGTGCCCGGTCATGCCCGGGGAAGTATTCATTTCCAGGAACTGCACACTGCCGTCGGCGCGGCGGATCAGGTCGGCACGCCCCCAGCCGGTACAACCCAGCGCCTGCGCACTTTTCATCACCAGCGCCCGGATGCGCTGCTCCTCGGCGTCGGGCAGCCCGCAGGGACAGTGATATTTGGTTTCGTCGCTGAAATACTTGTTCTGGTAATCGTAATTGCCCTGCGGTGCCTCGATGCGGATCAGCGGCAGGGCGGTTTCGCCGAGGAAGCCGGCGGTCAGTTCTTCGCCGCTGACAAACTCTTCCGCCATCACCAGGGGATCGTGCTTCGCCGCCGTCGCGTAAGCCTGCGGCAGATCGACGGCCTTCATCACCTTGGTCAACCCGATGGTCGAACCTTCACGCACCGGCTTGACGATCAGCGGCAGGCCGAGACGGGCGGCCACACCGGTCCAGTCGCTTTGCGCGTCGATCACCTCGAAACGCGGCGTCGGAATACCGGCGGCAGTCCACACCATTTTTGTGCGTACCTTGTCCATCGCCAGCGCCGAAGCCATCACGCCGCTGCCGGTGTACGGGATGCGCATCAACTCCAGCGCGCCCTGCACCGTGCCGTCCTCGCCGTAACGTCCATGCAGCGCGATGAACACCCGCGCGTAACCATCGCGCTTGAGTTCGAAGATTTCCCGTTCCGCTGGATCAAAAGCATGGGCATCCATGCCTGCCTTGCGCAGAGCCTCCAGCACATTGCCGCCGCTCATCAGGGATATTTCACGCTCGGCGCTCAGGCCACCCATCAACACGGCAATTTTTCCGAATCTGCTCATAGACGTTCCCCGATCACCCGCACTTCACGCTCCAGCACGACACCAAAACGTTGCTGCACCGTTTGCTGTGCAAGTTCGATCAAGGCCTCGATGTCCGCAGCGCTCGCGCCACCGGTGTTGACGATGAAATTCGAGTGTTTCGCCGAAATGGCCGCGCCGCCGATCACCCGGCCCTTCAGGCCACAGGCTTCGATCAGCCGCGCCGCATGGTCGCCCGGCGGATTGCGAAACACCGAACCGGCATTGGGTACCCCCAGCGGCTGGGCGGCGATACGCTGCGACAGCAAGGCTTTGATTTTGGCCCGCGCTTCAATCCCGTCACCGCGCGGCAGACGGAAGGTCGCCGACACGAACCATTCCTCGGCATCGCCGTGTTTGCGGGCGGTGCTGCCCGGGATGTTCGACAACTGCCGGCAGCGGCGCTCGACGCTGCGATAACCGACGGTGTAGTGGCCGGGCGTACGCACACGCAGCACACCGGCGCGATCCATGGTTTCGACCTGCGCCACGATGTCCCAGGTTTCGCCGCCATAACAGCCGGCGTTCATCGCCACCGCGCCGCCGACGGTTCCCGGAATGCCGGCGAGGAATTCCGCGCCACCGAGATTGTTCAAGGCCGCGATGCGCGCCACCTTGGGGCTGGCCACGCCGGCCTGCGCCGTGATTTCACCGCCCATGGGTGCCGTCAGCACCACGCGCACATCGCGCAGGGCCCAGTGGGTGAAAATAACCGTGCCGTCAAAACCGCCGTCGCGCACCAGCAGGTTGCTGCCCAGCCCCACCATGCAAACCGGCTCACTGTCGGGCAAGCCGCGCAGGAACACCGCCATGTCATCGAGATCGGCCGGCGCATAAGTGCAGCGCGCACGCCCCCCCGCCCGCCAGCTGACATGGCGCGCCATGGGTTCGTCGCGGCGCAATGTGCCGCGCAACCCTTGCCTCCGTATCTGTTCCTGCTCGCTCATGTTCATGTCAATGTTTCGCTCAAGCTCGGCATCCCGGCTCACGCGTTTTTCCTTTGTTCCATTTCCTTCGCCAGCCTGCCCGCGACCGTGCCGATCGAACCGGCGCCCATCGCCAGCACCACGTCGCCATCACGCACGGCCCCGGATATCGCCGCCGCCAGGT
>CAMBCD010000192.1 GCA_945863085.1 Bordetella parapertussis | reverse complement strand
CATGATTTCTGCGGACGCGCAGTAAACTCGCCGGGGGAGCTTTATGGAATTCAACGTACATCATCAAGTACTGACAGCGGTATTTGTGATTGCCATCGCGCTCGGCGCGATCGTCAACAAGACCAATTTCTGCACCATGGGTGCGGTGTCCGACTGGATCAACATGGGTGACAGCGGGCGCATGCGCGCGTGGCTGTTTGCGATGGCGATCGCCATCAGCGGGGTGGTGATGATGGAAGCGGCGGGCCTGATCAGACTGTCCGGCGAAACCTTCCCGCCGTATCGAACAACAAATTTCAGCTGGTTGCGTTACCTCGCCGGCGGCGCCCTGTTCGGCATCGGCATGACGCTCGCCAGCGGCTGCGGCAACAAGACGCTGGTGCGTGTAGGCGCCGGCAACCTGAAGTCGCTGATTGTGCTGGTGATCGCGTCAGTGATGGCCTATCTGATGATGTGGACGCCGTTCTACGAAAAAGGCTTTCATCCCTGGGTGTCGGCAACAGCCATCGATCTCGCGCAACACGGCGTGAACAGCCAGGAACTCGGCACCGTGATCGCCGGCCTGTCCGGTATGCAGCCTTCGCCCGTGCTGAATGCGGCGGTCGGTGGCGTACTGGCGCTGGGCCTGTTCATTTATGTATTCCGTTCGGCGGATTTTCGCGGCAGTGTCGACAATCTGCTCGGTGGTGCGGCGGTCGGACTGGCGGTGCTGGCCGGCTGGTACCTGACCGGCGGGCCGCTCAGCCAGGCGTGGAAGGAATACGCCGAGTTCGCGACCGCAGTGCCCAGCCGTGTCCAGATGCAGTCCTACACCTTCATCAGCCCGATGGGCGACAGCGTGCGCTACCTGCTGAGCCCGGATAACGGCACTTTGATCAACTTTGGCGTGGTGGCGCTGGCCGGCGTCATTCTGGGTTCGTTCGTTTATGCGCTGATTACAAAGAGCTTTCGCATCGAGTGGTTTGTTTCGCTTAAGGATTTTGTCAATCACGCGATCGGTGGCGTGTTGATGGGCGTGGGTGGCGTGCTGGCGATGGGTTGCACCGTCGGCCAGGCGATTACCGGCATGTCGACACTGGCGCTGGGCTCGCTGCTGACCTTTTTTGCCATTGTCATCGGTGCTGCAGTCACCATGAAATACCAATACTGGCGCATGATGCAGGAAGAATAGGCGTGCGCAGCAGTATTCCGGGGGATAACTTTGTTGACCCCCATGCCCGTCACGGTTAAAATTCGCCCCTTTTTGGGAGGTTAGCTCAGCCGGTAGAGCAGCGGACTTTTAATCCGTTGGTCGCGAGTTCGAATCTCGCACCTCCTACCAGTTGCATCCGAAGGGTCGGCGCAAGCCGGCCCTTTGTTTTTTAGCGCCATGTTGTGGCGGAGTGCGGTAAACGAATTTTTTGGATAAAAACCATTCTGATGGGTGCCAGCCATGGCTCAATTTGAACCCGTAGCTTATGTGCGCAGCGACCGCACCGAGATGTCGGCCGGACACTGGGCGAATGTCGAGTCGCGTATTGAGTTCGAGCCGCTGTATGCAAAAGGTCTTGCCGGCCTCGGCGAGTTTTCGCATGTGGTGGTGGTGTTCCACCTCGACCGCATCCCCGCTTTTGATCCGGTGAAGCAGCTCACGCGCAATCCGCGCGGCATGGAGAATCTGCCGCCGGTGGGGGTGTTCGCGCAGCGGACCAAATTCCGCCCGAATCCGATCGGGGTGACCGCGGTGGAACTGGTGGCCATTGACGACAAGGGCATCACGGTGCGCGGCCTTGATGCGCTCGACGGCACGCCGGTGCTCGACATCAAGCCCTATATCCCGGCGTTCGAGCGCAAGGACGACGTACGCCTGCCGGCGTGGGTCGACAGCATGATGGACGGATATTTCTGACGCGGCCCGGGTCCGCATTGTCTTGATTTCTGCGGTTTTCCCGCCCCGGCGTAAGTTTCCCGCAAGCTGACGTAAGGCTGCCGCAAGCCGGCATGCCCAGCATGGCCGCGTGCCGTGATTCGGTGAACTCAACGCGAACCTGCCATCCCGAACACAGCCTCCATTAATGCCGACCAGGAGCTTGCGATGAAAAAAATTGTATCCGGACTGATGTTGTCTTTGCTGGCGTTGCCGGCACTGGCCGAAGATGCCGCCGTACTGCCGGCCCCGCAGCTTGACGCCAATCCCATGGGGCTGATCCTGTTTGCGCTGGTATTTGTCGGGATGATCGGCGGTTTTGCCGCCTATATCTGGGTGAAGGAGCGCAACAAGAAAGGTACCGACAAGTAAGTCGCAGCCGGGACTTTTCAGAAAAAAAGCGCTCCGCGGAGCGCTTTTTTATTGGCGGGCGGCCGGTGATCAGAAATAGGCCTGGCCCGGCTTGACCGGCGGGGTCCAGCCGCAGTCCGCCCACGGCCCGTCACCGTGTTCCCTGATGTACGAAATCCGGCCGCGTCTGGTCGGTTTCTTTTTGCCCGAGAAAAACGCCTGCAGCCAGTCAAACACGTAATCATGGCAGTCCATGCCGCCGAGGTTGCTGATGCTCCATAAGGGGTGGTACTGGTTTTCGAACACCCACATTTCCTTCGGCACCTTGAGGTCGGCGTAGGCTTCGATTGCGTCTTCCAGCGGACACAGCGGATCGAATTCGCCGGTGACCAGCAGCGTCGGACACTTGATTTTGCCGAGATGGCCGCGCACGGTCATGCTTTTGGCGACTTCCTCGTCGAAGCGCTCCTCGTCGTCGTAACCCGCCATGTACATGAACATCTGTTTGAAGCGCGGCGACGACTGCGTGAAGATGGTGTTGTTCGGATTGAAGCAGGCCACCGAGCTGACGACCACCGCCGCGCGATGGTCGTAACTCGACAGCCGCAGCGACCAGTAGCTGCCCATGCTGATGCCGTAGATCGCAATCTTGTTTTTGATCACTTCCGGGCGCTTGCGCAGGTAGCTGATGACCGCGGCGCCGGCACGTTCGTAGTTGTCGCCCACGGCACGGATTTTCTGCATGCTCGAATTGCCCTGGCCCGGGCCGTCCATCGCCAGCACGTGAAAGCCGCGGGCGTGGCCGATGTTGTGGTACGCCTTGGGGAACACCTCCTTGGATTGATCCATGCCCGGCACGTAGATCACCACCGGCGCGCGGCGCCTGTCGGGCAGCAGGTGCAGCAGGCAGGAGATGGTTGTGCCGTTGTCAAAGGGCACTTCGATGCGCTCGATCGGATAATCCGCCGTCGTCGAGCGGCGGTCGACCATTTCCGACAATTTCCGGTAGAGCTGTTTTTTGACCGGATGGTTGTCAAAATAAATCGGATGTTGCGCCATGCGGTAGGCTTCAATCGCATGGTCGTAGTGGTACGTCGCGCTGGCCCGGGCGCCGCGCGCCTGCGCCAGTTTCGCGAGTCGTTCATGGCGTTCGCCGGCTTCACGCCAGACCTTGGGCAGCATGCGGTAATTGCGGGCGCGCTTGCCGGCGGGGACCTCGATGTCGTCGCGCTCGAAATTCTGCACCCGGCCGCGCATGTTCAGCGCGAGGTCGAGCATCCACTGCTGGTTGTCGCGTTCCGTTCTCAGTTTGCGTATCACGGTTCCTCCGGGGATGTTTATTGTTGTGGGGCAATGCGGTTCTGCCGCTCAGCGCGGACGGAACACCAGGGTAATGCGGTTCCCGCCTGGCAGCGCGATGTAACGCGCCTGCTCGGTCAGGCGCAGGATCAGCGGCACGCCAAGCCCGCCGATGCCGCGCATGTTGATGTCCGGATTGGTATGCGCGGTCGAGACTTCGGCAAACGGATCATGGTGCGGCGCCCGGTCTTCGTAGGTCAGCGCGATCGACCGGTCCATGGCCGGGATGATACCCAGATAGACATGGTTGTCGGCCCCGGCCGCTGTGCCGTATTTCACTGAATTGGTGAACAATTCTTCCAGGATCAGGGTGCAGCGGTGGATGTCGCCCGACTCCCAGCCCAGTGCCGCGACGCTCATTTCAAGCCGTTCCCGGATGGCCACGAAGGCTTCCAGTCGGGCGGGAAATCGGTGGAGGTGCGGCTCGGACATGGCGTGGCACGCGGCCCGCAGCTGACCCGGGCATTAATATGATGAGCGGATTATAATCATCCCGTGATTGTGAAGTCAGGGTGAGTCAATAACTTTGCAGGGGGGGCTGCCATGTTGAATCGCATGTTGACCGGTGTTGGTGTGACTGTTGGTGTGACCTTTTTCCTGTTGTCGGCTGTACCCGTGATGGCGGCCGGAGATGCCGGCCAGATCAAGGTGCTCAACGGTTCCGTGGTCCTGGAACGTGACGGCAAAACCCTGCCGGCATCGATCGGCACCCGCGTGATGCAATCGGACACGCTGAAAACCGGCGCCGGATCGTCTGTCGGTGTCACGCTGCTCGACAACACGCTGCTGTCGGCGGGACCCAACAGCGTGCTGGTCATCGAACGTTTTGCCTTCAATTCAACCACGCACCAGGGCCAGCTGGATGCCGGGCTGAAACGCGGCACGCTGTCGATGGTGTCGGGTAAACTCGCCAAACAATCCCCCGATGCAGTGCGCGTGATTACACCGACGACGGTGCTCGGCGCGCGCGGCACCGAGTTTCACGTCCAGGTCACTGACTGATTCTCGGGAAAAACCATGCGTCTGAATGACTTTGGCATTGTTGTCGTCATTGCTGTGGTGGTGACGGCGCTTTTGTTGTCGGAAAAACCCGCACCCCAGCCGGTCGCCGCCCCGCAGCCGAAAACCATGGTGGTGCTGGTGCCCGGGGCCGATGGCAAGGTCGGCGCAGTCAGCGTCAAATCCGCGCAGGGCGAAACAGTGATCAACAACGCCTACGCGACGGCGACCACCACCGGCAATGCCGCACCGGTTACCGGCAGTTCCAGCGCGGCACAGGTGCAGCAAACCTTCGGCGAAGCCGCCCGCGCCCTGCCGCCGCCGCCGGTGTCATACACGCTGAATTTCCTTGAAGGCCGCGACGAGTACACCCCCGAATCGCGGCAGACCGCTGAAACCGTACTGCGCGAACTGGCGAAGCGGCCTGCAGCCGAAATCACCGTGATCGGCCATACCGACCGTGTCGGCGCGCTTGAATACAACGACAAGCTGTCATTGCAGCGCGCCGAACGTGTACGCACCGATTTCATCAAGCGCGGTGTCGCGGAACGTTCGATCAACGTGGCCGGGCGCGGTGAACGCGAACCGCTGGTAGCCACCGCTGACGAAGTAGCCGAGGCGCGCAACAGGCGCGTCGAAATCAATATCAGATAGGAATCCCAGAATAACCTACTGCGCGGCGCGATTGCTGCGTCGCGCGGTGCTCGGAACCTAGCCTATCCAATTTTGATATGTCTCGGATCCTGCGCGCTGCGAAGCAAGTCCCCTTGGGGGGCGCCGTGCTCCTTGCACTCGCGCCGCTCGCTACGGTTCTTCAGGAATTCCTTAACTCAGGCCGGCCCATACCAGCGCAGCGCCAGCATCGTGATGTCGTCGGCGAGCATTTCGACGGCACCGAAGGCCTGCAGATCTTCGCGCACCGCGGCAATGATGTCCGTGCAGGATGTCGCGGCGGGCAATCCCTTCAGCACTGCGCACAGGCGGTCACGCCCGT
>CAMBCD010000191.1 GCA_945863085.1 Bordetella parapertussis | reverse complement strand
GGAGGCCGTCCGGTCGGGTCTGACCGGAGCGGTCTTTCCAATCCCGGAGTGTTACTGATGGCCCGCGTAGCCTATGGCGACGAGAACAGCAGCCCGGCCGTGCGGGCGCTGGCGGATCAGATCCGCAAGGAACGCGACGGGCGCATGCTCAATCTGTACAGCATGCTGCTTAATGCGCCGCCGGTGGCCGAGGGCTGGCTCGCGCTGGTTACCGCAATCCGCCAGCAGTGCACGCTGCGCGGCGATTATCGCGAACTGGTCATCCTGCGCGTGGCGCTGCTGAACGGCGCATCCTACGAATATCAGGTGCACGTGCCATTTGCGCTGCGCGAGGGCGTTACGCAGGCGCAACTCGACACGCTGGACCGCTGGCAGGATTCCGACGCGCTGACACAGGCGCAGCGGGCGGTGCTGGCCTATACCGACGCCATGACGCGGGATATCCATGTACCCGACGCCGTTTTCGAGGCCTTGCGCGGGCATTTCAACCAGCGCGAAATCGTCGAACTGACGGCGACCATCGGGGGCTACAATCTGGTGTCGCGTTTCCTGGAGGCACTGGCCGTGGATCCGGAGTCGGCGCACGCCTGACGCTGCCCCTCGCGCAGCGGCAGGCCCCTGCGCTGCGCCGGGTTGTCGGCAATTGAAGCACCAATGGCCAAGATTCTGCTCATCGCAATCGCTTTTGCGGCAGTGTTCTGGCTGCTGCGCAACCATCGCCGGCGTTCGGATCGCAATGTGCAGCGGCCAGCGGATCCGCAGGCCGAAGACATGGTGGATTGCGCGCATTGCGGAGTACATCTGCCGCGCGGCGAGGGCATCATGTCCGGACCCCGCTACTTCTGCTCAAAGGAACACGAGCAGGCGTTTCGTCCCAAACGCTGAACTCGCCTGATGACCCCCGTCGACCAGCCGATGCCGCCGGATTTCCGGGAAGCCGAGGGTGCCGATCGTACGCCGGACACCTATTGGCGTTCCCTGCAGCTGTTCAATGGCTACCGCACGGCCGCTGCCCTGCTGCTGCTGCTGACAGGCGGTTTCTGGGGCAGCACTTTGCAGTTCGGTTCGCGGGACATGCGGCTGTTCCTGATCGGCTCCGCCAGCTATGCCGCTTTCGCGCTGGCGATGTTCGTGATCATCCGCGCCCGCGAGCGGTTCACCTGGCAGCTGGCGATCCAGGTCGGCGGCGATATCGGGTTTGTCGTGTTGCTGATGTATGCCAGCGGCGGGTTGTCGAGCGGGCTGGGCTTGCTGCTGCTGACCTCACTGGCTGCTGCAGGGCTGGTCAGCCGCGGCCAGCTGACGCTGTTTTTTGCTGCGATCGCGACCATTGCAGTGCTGCTGGAACATACCTACGAGGTGCTGGGGTTTTCCGAGAGCGGCGCACAGTATGCGCAGGCCGGTTTGCTGTCCATTGCTTATTTCGCGATCGCCTGGCTCGCGCATACCCTGGCCACGCGTTCGCTGGCGAGCGAACGGCTGGCGGCACAACGCGAAATCGATCTGGCTAACATGGCGCAGGTCAACCAGCTGGTGATCCAGGACATGGAGCACGGCGTGATCGTTGTCGACGGTGAGGGCATTGTGCGCCAGGTCAATACCGCGGCGGAGCGCATGATCGGCGGCCTGCGTGGCGGAGTGGCACTGAAGGATCGTGCACCCGCCCTGCATGCCCGCGTCGAAACCTGGTTGCACGATCAGCAGGGCCGTGAAATCCCGGATGCCTTCGAACTCAATCCGCATCTGCGCGCAAGGCTGGTGCCGGTTGCGGCGCGGCGCGGCGCCGGCGCGGTCATTTTCCTGGAAGACCTGGCGCGTATCCAGGCCGAAGCCCTGCAATTAAAACTCGCCGCGCTGGGGCGGCTGACCGCGAACATAGCCCACGAAATCCGCAATCCCCTGGGCGCCATCAGCCATGCCGCAGAATTATTGCAGGAGGAACCCGAAGTCTCAAAGGGCGCGCAACGCCTGACCACGATCATCCGTGACAATACACGCCGCCTTGACCGCATGATCAACGATGTGCAAACACTGAACCGGGGTGAACGCGCCATGCGCGAGCGTTTCCATCTGGCGACTTACCTGCGGGCATTTGTCGAGCAGTTTGTCGCCACGGAAAAACTGGAGGCGAACGTGATCGAATTGCACCTGGCGCTGGATCCCCATGTCATGTTCGACCGCGATCACCTGAACCAGGTGTTGTGGAATCTGTGCCAGAACGCATTGCGCCATTCGCGGCGCGGCCCCGGCAGCATCAGCCTCGTGGTGGGACGGGCCGGCCGCGGCAATGCGGTAAGATTGGAAGTTGTTGATGACGGTCCCGGCTTGCCGCCGGAGTCGCGCAGCAAATTGTTCGAACCGTTTTTCACCACATCGCCCGGTGGTACCGGACTGGGCCTTTATCTGGCGCGGGAGATTTGCGAAGCGAACGGCGCCATGCTCGAATACGTGGATTCGCCCGGCGGTGCACGATTCTCGGTAACCTGCGCTGCGGGTTGAATGAGTAAAGGGCGTGGGTAAAGGGCGCGGAGTCAAAGGGGGTAAGGGTGGCAACGGGTCACGTGCTGGTCGTCGATGATGAAGCGGACATCCGGGAATTGCTCGGCATTACATTGCTGCGCATGGGCCTGGAGCCGCATTGCGCCGGCAGTGTGTCCGAAGCCCTGTCGCTGCTTGGGAGCAATTCTTTTGAACTGTGCCTGACCGACATGCGGCTGGCCGACGGCGACGGCCTGTCGATCGTTGAACACATCACCAGGAATCATCCCAGCCTGCCGGTCGCAGTGATCACCGCGCACGGCAGCGCGGAGAATGCGGTGGCCGCACTCAAGGCCGGGGCATTCGATTATCTCGGCAAACCGGTGTCGCTGGACCAGTTGCGGGCCTTGGTGCGCTCCGCCCTCAAATTGCCGCGACCGGGCGGTGAGCGTCAGGATCCGGATGCCGAAGCACAGCGCGAATCCGGTGTGCCATACCTGATTGGCAACTCGCCGTTGATGGCGCAGGCACGGCAAATGATCGACAAACTGGCGCGCAGCCAGGCGCCGGTACAAATCCGCGGCGAGTCGGGTTCCGGCAAGGAACTGGCAGCCCGCCGGATTCACATGAACGGCGCACGCCGCGAAAGTCCTTTTGTCGCTGTCAACTGCGGGGCAATCCCGGAAAACCTGATGGAGTCCGAGTTTTTCGGGCACAAAAAGGGGGCATTCACCGGCGCGCTGACGGATCATGACGGTTTTTTCCAGGCGGCCGACGGCGGCACGCTGTTTCTCGACGAAGTCGGCGATCTGCCGCTGTCGATGCAGGTCAAACTGCTGCGCGCCATCCAGGAAAAACGCGTGCGCAAGGTCGGCTCTACCGGCGAGGAGCCGGTGGATGTGCGCATCATAAGCGCGACGCACCGCCACCTTGCCGAGGAAGTGAAAAGCGGCGCGTTCCGGCAGGATCTGTATTACCGCCTGAACGTGATTGAACTGCGCATGCCGGCGTTGCGCGAACTGCGCGAAGACATTCCGCGGCTCGCGGCAGCGATACTCGCGCGCCATGCCGGCGAGGGGCGGGCACCCCGGCTGTCGGCACAGGCGGAGGCAGCCCTGCAGGATTATCATTTTCCGGGCAATGTGCGTGAACTGGAAAACATCCTCGAGCGTGCCGTGGCACTGGTCAGCGGTGACGAGATTGCGATTGACGATCTGCAACTGTCGGACGAACGCGCCGCCGAGCAGGAGGTGGATGTCGCGGGCCTGCCGCTGCCGGAACGGCTCGAGGCCATCGAGCGCAAGGCGATTCTTGATGCGCTGGAACGCGCGCGCTACAACCAGACTGCCGCCGCCAAACTGCTGGGCATTTCCTTCCGCGCACTGCGTTACCGCATTCAGCGCCTGGGCATCAAACAGGAACTGGAAGCCAAGTCCTGAGGGGCGGTCATGAACATTGACGCCGCCGGGTTGGCTGATGAGGCCCTCTACGCAGCCTCGCCGAACTGCGATGATCGCCCGTCCGGTGCGGCGATCGAATTGCTGGTCATCCACAACATCAGCCTGCCGCCGGGTGTCTTCGGCGGCGCGGCGGTCACGGACCTGTTCATGAACCGGCTGGATCCCGCGGCGCATCCGTATTTCGCCACCATCGCCGGGCTGCGGGTGTCTGCGCATTTTTTCATCCGCCGCGACGGTGCCCTGCTGCAATTTGTGCCTTGCACGCTGCGTGCCTGGCATGCCGGGCAGTCCTTGTGGTGCGGGCGCGAGCGCTGCAATGATTATTCGATCGGCATCGAACTCGAGGGCGCGGATGACGTGGCCTTCAGCGATGCCCAGTACGGCCGGCTGGGAGCGCTGGCCCGCGCCCTGCACGCACGTTATCCGATCACCGCCAGCGTCGGACACTCCGATATTGCGCCGGGGCGCAAAACCGACCCCGGGCCGTTTTTTGACTGGCCACGGTATCGCGCCAGCCTGCGCCGGCCGGACCATCGATAAAAAACCACGCCACTGAACGCCATCCGGATGCGTTTTCCCGCAATCCGCTGATTTGCGGCGCCTGCCGCACCATGGCGCCCCCGGGCCGGCCCCAGCTGCCCACTTTTTGTGCAATTAATCCGGCGCTTGGCGTTGTTTCCTGCTGTTTCTCAATAACTTTTAAAAAAAGCGTCAAAACCTATTGCGGATTCAAAACACGGCCACTAGAATTGGTCGAAATTATTGCTTCAACCACAACATATAGTGGTTGGCGGGCTGGGAGCGCTGATGTTCCTGGGGGTTATAAAACCTAAAAAAATCAAGGAGTAACGTTATGCAAGTCGCCGCAGAATCCACCCAATCCCGTGCCGTTCCGCAAGCCGTTCCCGCAGAGGAGGCCGCGCGCGAGGCTTTGTACGCCCAGTACAAAATCATTCGCCGCAATGGCTCGGTGGTGGGTTTTGAGCCCGCGAAAATCGCCATTGCGCTGACCAAGGCCTTCATCGCGGTCAACGGCGGCCAGGGCGCGGCTTCGGCGCGGGTGCGCGAGCAGGTCGCGGCGCTGACCGACAGCGTGGTCGTCGCGCTGATGCGCCGCCAGCCCTCGGGCGGCACTTTCCACATTGAAGACATCCAGGACCAGGTCGAACTCGCGCTGATGCGCATGGGCGAGCACCACGTGGCCCGCTCCTACGTTCTTTATCGCGAGGAGCGCACCAGGGAGCGTGCGCGCCAGCGCGAAGCGCAGCCCGCGGCGACGGCGCAGCGCGAGTCCGTGGTCAATGTCACCGAAGGCGGCGTGACGCGGCCGCTGGATCTGCCGCGGATTACCGCACTGGTGGAAAGTGCCTGCGCCGGCCTCGGCCACGAAGTCAGCACGCAGCCCATTCTCGATGCGATGTACCGTGACCTCTATGAAGGTGTGCCCATCGAAGAGGTGCGCAAGTCGCTGGTGCTGGCTGCCCGCGGCCTGATCGAACAGGATCCGGGCTACAGCTACGTCACCGCCCGCCTGCTGCTGCACACGCTGCGTCTGGAGACCCTCGGCGAGGAAGTGACGCAGGAGCAGATGGCGACGCGTTACGCGGCCTACCTGCCGGAATTCATCCAGAAGGGCATTGCCGCGGAACTGCTCGACGAACGCCTCGGCCATTACGACCTGAAGGCGCTGGGCGCCGCCCT
>CAMBCD010000190.1 GCA_945863085.1 Bordetella parapertussis | reverse complement strand
TGATCACGATGGATGCCGGCTCTCCGGGCACGCCGCCGTCGAGCAGCAGCGCACGGTCATAGGGCTTGTCAATGTTTGATATCCGTGCAGCGACCGCATGGGCCTTGGTGCGCAGCAACTGGAATCCGAGCAGGGTCGAGCCGTCGGTTTCAATCACCAGACGTTGCGCCGTGCCGAGAAAGGTTTTGCCGTTGGGGGCGACCAGGCCCAGCAGCTGGTTGTGGGTCAAGCGCGTCGCATTGGACGGATTGTTGCATTTGCCGAGGATGCCGGTGGTGCTCTGGTTGACGACAGTCCAGGTTTCCAGGGTGCGGCTGCGCACCGAGGCCTCACCCACCGTGGGGCCATCCACCCGCTCGAAGCCCGCCATGTCGAAACGTGCCCGTGATGACAGGCCGGCGTCCGGCGGCGAGAACGGTTTGCCGCTGATATTGAAGTGCATGGCCGCGATGGTGCCCGACATCAGTACGTTGAATCCGGCGGTTTTGCGTTCGTCACCCCGACCGGTGCCGGGAGCCAGCCAGTCAGTATGCAGGCTGAGTATCAGCTTTTCGCAGATGTCCCGCGGCACCATGCCGAGGCCGAGTTTGTCCGGGCTTTGCGTTTTGAGGGCGATCGCGGTTTGCCGCAGCTGGGCGCCGATTTTTTCGAGGTTGAGGTATCTCAGGTTGTCGCCGGAGAGGTTTTTCAGACGTCGCGCGCCCTGTGCCGAGCCGAGATCCACGGCCAGTGCCATTTCCCGGTTGGCGACCACGGGGGCTTTGGACAGGCTGCCCAGCGCCACCCATTGCGCCAGTGCGCGGTCCACGGTGCCCATTTGCAGCAGCGACAGGGAATCCGGGTTGGCACGCTGCGCAAGCACGATTTGCAGATAGGCCAGGTTGACCGTGCTCCGGCCTTCGCCTTCGCTGACCGGTGTGTCGGTGACCTCTGCGCTTTCGGCAAAGGCATAGAGTCGATGCAGCTGTTCCCACAGTGCGCCGGGTACCGCGTGATAGGCGCGATTGTGCGCCGTCATCGCAAACCCCGTGCAGCGCAGCGCGCGGTAACAGACCAGATCGGCATGTTCAGCCAGTTCCGGCGCCGAACCGGCCATGTCGGCAATCAGTGATTCGTAGCCGTCAGCCAGTGCCCGCCACAGCGAGATACTGCGCTCGAAAATTTCCCTGGTGTCCGGGTCGAAGGGCACCGGCTGGCCCCAGTATTCCCGGCTGCGCGTGTGCTGGGTTTCCAGAATGGTGGGGCGCAGTGTTTCAAGAATCTTCAGCCGCTCGCCGCCGGGAACCCGCGCATCAACCAGCAGTTTCAGCTGGGTCAGCAGCTGTGCCTGGCGTTGTGCGGGCAACGCAGCGGCAATCTGCGCGAGAAACGATTCCGTTCCCGGGAGATTGGCTATTTTGAGGAGTCCTGGTGTAGCGCTCAAGACGGTGGCCATGGCGTATCCCGTTCTGATTGGGTACGCATTATTCCGATTGAAAGAAAAAGGTCGCAAGTGAATATGTCACATGTCGCCAATTCACGACAGCATGCGTCATTTATCGCTTGCATCATGTGCCAAATCACACGCATCACAACAGCACCCGTTCAATGCCGCCGTTGTTTGCTTTGTTCACGGAGTCCTCCATCCAGCTTGCGCCGAGCAGGTGACGTGCCATTTCGACAACTATGTAATCTGCCTCGATGTCCGCGTCCTGATTGAAGCGTGCCAGGCCCTGCAGGCACGAGGGGCAGGAGGTCAGTACTTTTACCTTGGTTTCCGCATCGCCGGCGCGTAGCTGTGCAGCGCCACGGCGCAGTTCTTCCTCTTTGCGGAAACGCACCTGGGTCGAGATATCCGGGCGCGTCACCGCGAGTGTGCCGGCTTCGCCGCAGCAGCGGTCGCTGAGTGCCACCGGTGCGGCCATCAGTGTGTTGACCACTTTCAGCGGGGCATGGGTTTTCATCGGCGTGTGGCAGGGGTCATGATACATGTAGCGCGTGCCAGTGATACCTTCAAGCTTTACCCCTCGCTCGAGCAGGTATTCATGGATGTCGAGCAACCGGCAGCCCGGAAAGATTTTGCCGAATTCATATTTCTGCAACTGGTCCATGCAGGTGCCGCAGGACACGATCACGGTTTTGATGTCGAGGTAATTCAGCGTGTGCGCAACGCGGTGGAACAACACGCGGTTGGCGGTGGTGATCGCCTGACCCTTGGCCTCTTCACCGGCCGCAGTCTGCGGGTAGCCGCAACACAGATAACCCGGCGGCAACACGGTCTGTACGCCGAGGTCGAACAACATCGCCTGAGTGGCAAGTCCCACCTGGCTGAACAGCCGTTCAGAGCCGCATCCGGGAAAATAGAACACCGCGTCGGAGTCTTCCGTGACCTTGGCCGCATCACGGATCACCGGCACCATGCGCGCGTCTTCGATGTCGAGCAGCGCGCGGGATGCTTTTTTCGGCAGCTTGCCGGGCATCGGTTTGTTGATGAAGTGGATCACCTGCGTGCGTATCTGCGGCTTGCTCGTGGTCGCCGGCGGGCGACGTGTTTGCTGGCCGGCGAGGCCCAGTGCCTTGGCTGCACCGTAGGCGATGCGCTGTAATTTGAATCCCCAGTCGATCATCAGCTTGCGCGTGATGTTGATGGTGCGCGGGTCGGTGGCATTGAGGAAAAACATCGAGGCCTTCGCTCCGGCGTTGAAGCGTTTTTTGCCGCGCTGACGCAGGAAATTGCGCATGACGACCGACACGTCGCCAAAATCGATGTCCACCGGACAGGGGTTCAGACACTTGTGGCATACCGTGCAATGGTCGGCAACATCGCTGAATTCGTCAAAATGCTCCAGTGAAATGCCGCGTCGGGTTTGCTCTTCGTAGAGAAAGGCCTCGATCAGCAGACTGGTGGCGAGAATCTTGTTGCGCGGGCTGTAGAGCAGATTGGCACGCGGCACATGTGTCGCGCACACCGGTTTGCATTTGCCGCAGCGCAGGCAATCCTTGATTGAATCGGCGATGGCGCCGACGTCGGAATGTTCGAGGATCAGGCTTTCCGCACCGAGCAGTGAAAAACTCGGCGTGTAGGCATTGCGCAGATCGGCGCCGGGCAAAAGTTTGCCCTTGTTGAAACGGCCCTGCGGATCGACCTTGTCCTTGTAACTCTGGAATGCCGCGACCCGTTCCGCCGGCAGGAATTCGAGTTTGGTGATGCCGATGCCGTGTTCGCCGGAAATGACGCCGTCCAGTGATTCGGCCAGTCGCATGATGCGCGCCACGGCATCGGCGGCCTCTTGCAGCATCGTGTAATTGTCGGAGTTGACGGGAATGTTGGTATGCACATTGCCGTCACCGGCGTGCATGTGCAGCGCGACGAATACGCGCCCGCGCAATGCCTGGCGGTGAGCGGCGTCGATGGCCTCCAGCACCTTTGCGAAAGGCCGGCCGCTGAAAATGTCGGCAAGGTGCGCGCGCACTTCATCTTTCCACGATACGCGCACGGTGTGGTCCTGCAGCACGTTAAAAAGAGAAAGTGATGAGTGATGAGTGATGAGTGATGAGTAAAAACTCCATGCCCCGCCTTGCTTTTCACGCAGAGCTGTTAGCGGGGTGTCGATCTGGTCGAGCAGCCACTGCCACCGATTGCGCGCTTCAGCAATCATCGCTTGGGCGCGTTCGACGCGATCGCCGATGACTTCGGTAACGGAGACCCCGGCCTCCTGCTGCACGACCGGCAGTTCACCGCCGATCACTGCAGCGACGGCGTCGAGGATGCGCAGCTTGTTGCGGATGGACAGTTCGATATTGATGCGTTCGATGCCGTCGGAATAATCACCGAGCCGCTCCAGCGGAATCACCACGTCCTCGTTGATCTTGAAGGCATTGGTGTGGCGGGCAATCGCGGCGGTGCGCGCGCGGTCCAGCCAGAAGGTTTTGCGTGCCTCGGCCGAGGCGGCGATGAAGCCTTCGGCGCCGCGCGCATTGGCCAGTCGTACCACCTGTGATGCGGCCGCGGCGACCGCATCCTCGTTTTCACCGACAATGTCGCCGACCAGCACCATCTTCGGGCGGCCGGCCCGGCGTGACTTGGTGGCATAACCCACCGCTTTCACATAACGCTCGTCGAGATGTTCCAGGCCGGCGAGGATGGCGTCGGGATTGGCGTCAAGGTAACGCTTGATTTCGACAATGGACGGCACGGCTTCGCGCACCGCGCTGAAAAATTCCAGGCATACGGTGCGAATGGCTGGCGGCATGCGGTGCAGCACGAAAGTGGCTTCGGTGATGATGCCGTCACAGCCCTCTTTCTGGATGCCGGGCAGTCCGCCCAGCACCTTGTCGGTGACATCCTTGCCGAGTCCGCGCTTGCGGAAGGTCGAACCGGGAATTTCGAGGATTTCCGCTGCACCGTCCGCTGTTTTTCCGTCACGGCCATAACGCGTGACGCGAAACCGTGCGGTGGCGATGTCATGAATCTTGCCGAGGTTGTGGTCGAGGCGCTCGACCAGCATCCATTGCGCGTCCGGCGTCACCATTTTCCACGACGCCAGATTGTCGAGCGCGGTGCCCCACAACACCGCTTTTTTGCCGCCGGCATTCATCGCCACGTTGCCGCCGATGCAGGAGGCATCCGCTGAAGTCGGATCGCAGGCGAATACCAGCCCGGCGTTTTCCGCGGCTTCCATGGCGCGGCGGGTGACTACGCCGGCGCCGCAACGTACGACAGACACTGGTTTTTCGACGCCGGGCAGGGTGACCTGAGCAATGGCGGCCAGCGTGTCGAGTTTTTCGGTGTTGATCACCGCAGAAAGACGGGTCAGCGGACTGGCGCCGCCGGTGTAACCCGTGCCGCCGCCGCGCGGAATGATGGTCAGACCGAGTTCAATGCAGGCGGCGACAATAGCCGCAACCTCGTCCCCATTATCCGGGTTGATGACGACAAAGGGATATTCAATGCGCCAGTCGGTGGCGTCGGTGACGTGGGATACCCGCGCCAGACCGTCGAACTGCACGTTGTCGCGGTGTGTCGCGCGCGTCAGGCGCGCCAGCGTACGTCGGCGCAGCGAGAGTGTCTCTTCGAACTCCGCCTCGAAATCATCAACGGCAGCCCGTGCTGCGGCCAGCAGTTCGGCAACGCGCTGATCAGGGTTTTCACGCCGGGCCTCGATCCCGGCGAGGCGGCTGCGCATGCCGGCGATGAGTGCGGCACGGCGTTTGCGATTACCGAGCAGGTCGTCCTCGATGTACGGGTTGCGCTTGACCACCCACATGTCGCCGAGGACTTCGTAGAGCATTTTTGCCGAGCGCCCGGTGCGGCGTTGTCCGCGCAATTCGTTGAGCAGGTCCCAGCGCTCGGCCCCGAGCAGGCGGATCACGATCTCGCGGTCGGAGAACGACGTGTAGTTATAGGGGATTTCCCTGAGGCGGGCGGTCATGGGAGCAGTGCGGAATGCAGATTGATGAGTGATGAGCGAAAAAACCGGTGGTGTGCGCGGCGCGTGGCGACCGGAGCCAGCGCGGGAACAGGATATTAGCGCAATGCAGCAATACCGGCATTACACGACCAGCGCGGCGATCACCCAGTACCGGGCAAACTTGCCCACGGCAATGAACAATGTGCACCACCAGGCATTGAGCCGCAGCCAGCCCGCGGCCACGCACAGCGGATCACCCAGAAAAGGTACCCAGGACAGCA
>CAMBCD010000189.1 GCA_945863085.1 Bordetella parapertussis | reverse complement strand
CGGTGGCCTGCGTCGAAGCCGGCGCCGACATGATTTTCCCGGAAGCGATCACCGAGCTGTCGATGTACAAAAAATTTGCCGATGCGGTGAAAGTACCGATCCTTGCCAACATCACCGAATTCGGCAAAACGCCGCTGTTCACGACCCAGGAACTGGCCAGCGCCAACGTTGCGATGGCGCTGTATCCGCTGTCGGCCTGGCGCGCGGCCAATGCCGCGGCGCTGAAGGTGTACCAGAGCATCCGCAAGGAAGGCCACCAGAAAGACGTGGTCGGCCTGATGCAGTCGCGCGACGATCTCTACGATTATCTGGATTACCACGATTACGAGCAGAAACTCGACGCGCTGTTCAAGCGCGACAAATAATCCAGCGCAACCATTTTAATTTTCAGCGGGAAAACACACGGCGATGACCGGCATATTGTTGTCCAGGGGTTTTGTGGCGCAATTCGGCGCCGAGTTGCAGGCGGCAGCCAAGGCGGCGGGCGTCACAACGAACATCATTCACCTGCCGGATGACGCGTCGCAGCGGCTGCCGGCGGCCGAGATCGCAAAAATCGAAGTGGCCTACCTGACCCGCGACATCCGTTTTTCCGACCTCTACGCCAGTTTCGGTGATACGGTGAAAACGGCGGCGAACCTGAAATGGGTGCATTTCACCAGCACCGGCATCGACCAGCATCCCTTCATGCCGGCGCTGGCCGAGCGCAAGGTGCGGCTGACCACCTCAGCCGGCACCAACGGTGAACCGGTCGGACAAACCGCGTTCTGCGGCCTGCTGATGCTGGCGCGCGGTTTTCCGCGCTGGATTGCCGCGCAGCGCGACTGCCGCTGGGATCCCGCCCGCGGCAAGGACACGCCGCGCGACCTGCAGGGGCAGACGGTGGTGGTCGTCGGTCTCGGCACCATCGGTGCGACAGTGGCCCGTCTTTGCCAGACGCTGGGCATGAAAGTGATCGGCCTGCGCCGGAGCCCGAAACGCGACGGCGACCCGGTTGATGAAATGCATACGCTGGATAAACTGCCGTCGCTGCTGCCGCATTGTGACTGGCTGGTACTGGCCTGTCCGTACACCAAGGAAACGCATCAGCTGGTCAACGCCAAAACGCTGGCGCTGATGCCGAAACACGCACAGCTGATCAACGTCGCGCGCGGTGCGGTGTGCGAGGAAAAAGCGTTGATTACGGCGCTGCAATCGAAGCGGATCGCTGGCGCCTATCTCGACGTGTTCGAGAAAGAACCGCTGCCGGCTGATTCGCCGCTGTGGGATATTCCCAACGTGATCGTGTCGCCGCACAATGCCTCGGCTTCCGACGGCAACGACAAGCGCGCAGCGAAAGTGTTTGTCGACAACCTGCAGTTGTATGCCGGAGGCAATAAAATGCGGAACGAGCAGGGCTGAACGAAAAAATTTAGCCAAAACAGCATGAAAAAATGGCAATGCATACTCTGCGGTTTTGTCTACGACGAGGCTGCAGGCCTGCCCGATGAAGGCATCACCCCCGGTACCCGCTGGGAAGACGTGCCGGCGGACTGGACCTGCCCGCACTGTTCGGCGACCAAGGCCGACTTCGACATGATCGCCATTTCCTAGGGCCTGCAGAACCCCTGCCGCAACTGGCGAGGGTGGCGGTAAGCGGTTAAAATACAAGGCCTTTTTCGGGACTTGCCGCCACCGCCGCCATGCCGCTTTTTGCCTTCGGATTGAATCACCAGACCGCGCCGCTGGATGTGCGCGAACGGGTGGTTTTTGGCGCCGAACAGCTGACCCAGGCCTTGCGTGATCTGGTCGACCGCCGGCCGGTCAGCGAGGCCGCGATCATTTCGACCTGCAACCGCACCGAAGTCTATTGCTCGACTTCCGAGCCGCGCAATGTGGTGGACTGGCTGGCGGCTTATCACCAGCTGAAGCTGGCGCAGATTCAGCCCTATTTGTATGAGTTGCCGCAGGACCGCGCGGTCAAACACGCCTTCCGCGTTGCCAGCGGCCTCGACTCGATGGTGCTCGGCGAACCGCAGATCCTCGGCCAGTTCAAAAGCGCGGTGCGCTCCGCCGAAGCCGCCGGCACGCTGGGCTGGCTGCTCAACAAACTGTTCCAGCGCACCTTCTCGGTGGCGAAAACCGTGCGCAGCGAAACCGACATTGGCGCCAGCACGGTCTCGATGGCGGCCGCGGCGGTGCGCCTCGCCGAACGCATTTATCCCAGCATCACCGAGCAGAGTCTGCTGTTTGTCGGCGCCGGTGAAATGATCGACCTCGCCGCGACGCATTTTGCCGCGCATCACCCGCGGCGCATGACCTTCACCAACCGTACGCCGGCGCGTGCGCAGCAACTCGCCGACCGCTTTTTCGGTCACGTGATTCCATTAAACGATCTGGCCGCGCAACTCGCGCTGTACGACATCGTGATCTGTTGCACCGCGAGTCCGCTGCCGATCATCGGCAAAGGGTTGATGGAAAGCGCGCTGAAGGCGCGCAAACACCGGCCGATGTTGATGTTCGATCTCGCGGTGCCGCGCGACATCGAGGCCGAAGTCGGCGAACTCGACGACGCCTTTCTCTACACCGTCGATGACCTTGGCCAGATTGCACGCGAGGGCATGAACCAACGCAGCAACGCCGTGGCCCAGGCCGAAGTCATCATCGAAAACCAGGTATCGGATTTCATGCACTGGCTGGACAACCGCGCGCTGGTGCCGACCATCCGTGCGCTGCGTGATACCGCGGAACGCGCGCGGCGCCACGAACTCGAACGCGCGCAGCGCCGCCTCGCGCACGGCGCCGATCCGCAGCAGGTGCTCGACGAACTGTCGCAGGCGCTGACCAACAAGTTCATGCACCCGCCCTCGCATGCGCTGAACCATGCGGCGCAGGACGAGCGCGATGAACTCGCGGCGCTGATCGCGCGGCTTTACCAGATCCAGCGGCCCGAATAATGCGGGCACTGATGGCTAGCCGCAGCTGCGGCCGGATTGCGTATTCATGAAACCCAGCATCGCCGCCAAATTAAACCAGCTGTCGAACCGGCTGGGCGAGATCGACCGCCTGCTCGGCGCCGAGAACGTCACAGCGGACATGGATCGTTACCGCAAGCTGACGCGCGAACATGCCGAACTGGGGCCGGTGGTCGAACTCTATCGTCGCTATCAGGAAAGCGAAGGCGATCTGAAAACCGCACAGGAGATGGCGGCTGACCCGTCGATGCGCGAATTTGCCGAAACCGAAGTCGCGGAAACCCGCGCGCGGCTGGAAGGTTTTGAAGCAGAGCTGCAGAAGCTGCTGCTGCCGCGCGACCCCAACGACGAGCGCAATATTTTCCTCGAGGTCCGTGCCGGCACCGGTGGTGACGAGTCCGCCTTGTTCGCGGCGGAACTGTTTCGCATGTATGCGCGTTATGCCGAACGCAAACGCTGGCAGGTCGAGATCATTTCGGAAAGTGCGTCGGACCTCGGCGGTTACCGCGAAGTGATCGCCCGCATCATCGGCCAGGGCGCGTATTCGAAACTCAAATTCGAATCCGGCGGCCATCGCGTGCAGCGTGTGCCGGTCACCGAAACCCAGGGCCGCGTGCACACCTCCGCCTGCACCGTCGCGGTGATGCCCGAGGCCGATGCTGCCACCGAGATCGTGCTCAATCCGGCGGAGATGCGCATTGACACCTTCCGCGCATCGGGCGCCGGCGGACAACACGTCAACAAAACCGATTCGGCGATCCGCATCACCCATCTGCCCACCGGCCTCGTCGTTGAATGCCAGGACGACCGCTCGCAGCACAAGAACAAGGCACGCGCGCTGGCGGTGCTGGCGGCGCGATTGAAAGACAAGCAGACCCGCGAGCAGCAGTCGAAGGAAGCGGCGACGCGCAAATCCCTGATCGGCAGCGGTGACCGTTCCGAACGCATCCGCACCTACAATTTTCCGCAGGGCCGCGTTACCGACCATCGCATCAACCTGACGCTATACAAGATTGCGCAGATCATCGACGGTGACATTGATGACCTCGTCGACGCACTGGCGGCAGAACACCAGGCCGAACAGCTGGCGCAACTGGCCGAAGAGCAGGGCGTTTCATAAGATTTTGTTTTTATTGAAATTTTTATAATTTTCCGATGCCCGGTGCGCCGACCATCCGCACGGCGCTAGACGCCGCCCAGCAAGTCACAGACCGCATCGAAGCGCGTGTGTTGTTGCGCGAGGTGTTGAAACAAAACGACGCGTATTTGCTGGCGCATGGTGATGATCTGCTGACCGCCGCGCAGGCGCAGCAGTACGTCGCACTGGTCGTGCGCCGTGTCGCCGGCGAACCGATCGCCTATATCACCGGCCGCCGCGAATTCCACGGCCGCGAGTTTGCGGTAAACCCGTCCGTGTTGATCCCGCGGCCCGAAACCGAATTGCTGGTGGAGCTGGCCTTGCAGCGTTTGCCGGCCGGCGCGCCCGCTCGTGTGCTCGACCTCGGCGCCGGCAGCGGCTGCATCGGCATCACCATTGCCGCGGAACGGCCGCAGGTGCAGGTGACCTTGGTCGATGTTTCAGAGGCAGCGCTTGAAATCGCCCGCGCCAATGCGGAGCAGTGGGCTCCCGCCAACACCACGCTGCAGCACAGCGATTGGTACTCGGCTGTTACCACGGAACATTACGATTTGATCGTCGCCAATCCACCGTACGTGGCGGAGGGCGATGCGCATCTGCAGCAGGGCGATCTGCGTTTTGAACCGCGTACCGCACTGGCGTCCGGTGTCGATGGTCTGAGTGATCTGCAGCGCATCATTGCGCGGGCACCGCAGCATCTGCGCGCGGGCGGCTGGCTGCTGCTGGAACATGGCTTTGACCAGGCGGTGGCGTGTGCGTGGCTGTTGGAGGCGGGGGGGTTTCAGGATCATTTTAATGCGTTGGATCTGGCGGGGATGCCCCGGGTCAGCGGAGGACGTTTGAGTGTGTAAATTCCTCAAGCGTATGCTGTGACATGACTGACGATTCCAAATCCGCCGCGAACAGGGCCGCACGCAACGAAAAAAAGGAAGCCTACCTGCGCGCAATCTATGACCGTTATACGGCAGAGTTCCGTGCCGCCGGTGATCAGGACCTGTTATCCGTCGCGCGCAGCACTCACGTTGCGATGGACGAACTGTTGCAACGTGATCGCGCAAAAAATTCCGGCAGCGAAAATATCCAGTGCGGCAAGGGCTGCAACCATTGTTGCCATGAAGCCGTGGAGATCTGGCCGCAGGAAGCGGCGCTGTTGGCTGCTGTTGTGCGTGACACCGGCATGACGCTGGACATGGCGCGGCTTGAACGCCAGAGCCAATTCACCGTCGATAGCTGGCGGCAGCAACCGCGGGCCGACAAGGCCTGCCTGTTCCTCGGCGGTGATGGCGCCTGCACGGTGTATGAATCGCGGCCCAATGCCTGCCGCAAGCTGCTGGTGGTGACCGACCCGGCCTTATGCGATGCGGAGAAGAGCAAGCCGGACAGCGTCGGCCGCTGGTTCAGCTGGGAAGCGGAATTGATGGAATCGGCGGCGCTGGAGGTGTTTGGTGCCGGCCTGATGCCCGGATCCTTGCTGACGGCATTAAACGCGAAGTGATGCGCGGGCTGCGTCTTGACCATGACCGCTCGCGTCGGTAAACTTAAACCCGATGGTTTTGCTCAAGTAATTTTTTGAAGTGGCCAATTTTTGGAGCAGCTCATGTCCGTTC
>CAMBCD010000188.1 GCA_945863085.1 Bordetella parapertussis | reverse complement strand
GAGCCGGGGGCGGGGCAAGCGGTGCAGCGGCTGCGGGCGCCGGCCTGGGTGCTGCCGGTGCGGCTGGCTGGACACGAATTTCCGGAGCATTAACCGGCTGCGCTGCGGCGGCGGCGCCCGACTGGTCAATGGAAATGCTGTAACCGCCGATCAGGATCACATCACCGGTCTTCAGCGGGCCATGCAGTCCGTCGATGTTCTTGCCGTTGACTTCGGTGCCGCCTATAGCGCCGTGATCCTCGACATAAAAACCGTCAGGCCGCTGGCGGATCGTCGCGTGTTTTTTGGCCACCGACCAGCCACGCACGACCACCAGATTTTCATCTCCCTTTCCGATGGAACAGGAGTCAATTGCGCAATCGACTTTTTCTTTTTGCCCCTTGGGACTCGTGACTTCGATGGAAAACATCCCGCTTTTGCCCCTTAATCAACTTAATCAACAATGCCTTTTTTGCCGATGAATCCCTCGTAACGTTCGCGCAGGTCCTTGCCTTTTTCCACGCGCTCACGGTTGAGGGTGGTCGTGGGATCAAATACCTGCGGGGTCACGAATACGACCAGATCGCTGCGGTTATTGCGGAAATTGGTGGACTTGAATAAATGGCCAAGGACGGGCAGATCACCCAGCCATGGCAGCTTGTCGACCTGGTTGGAAAGGTCGGAGTTGACCAGCCCCGACATAACGATGGTCTGGCCGGTCTTGACGTTGATCTCGGAATCGGTCTGGCGGCTGAGGAAGCCGGGATTGCCCTGGACCGAATTTGCAGGGTCAATGGCGCTGACTTCCGTCTGTATCGTCGCCATGATGTTGCTGTCTGCATCGGCGACGGGTTTGATGACGAGCCTGATGCCGTAGTCCTTGTAGGTCACGGAAGGCGGACTCAGGCCGGTGGCGGGAATCACTATCGGGATCTGCCCACCGGCAAGGAATTTGGCTTCACCGCCACTTCTGGTGGAAAGCTCCGGTGTCGCAAGGATATAGGCATCACCATTGGTCACGGCGAGGTTGATCCGTGAAGTAATGCTGGTGGCGATGCCGAGATAACCCACGGGCGGACTGACGCGGGGCAGCAATCCCGGCAGCAGTGGTGCGGCAGTACCCGGCAAAGCACCGGGTGCGATGCGACCCGGCACGGCGCCGGCCAGTCCCGGATCGGACTGACGGGCGGTAAATCCACCAGATGTGATCGCGTCAAACGCGAATCCGCCGGTAGGGCCGGTGATCGACTGCTGCCACTGGATACCGATGTTTTCGAAAGCCGACCGGCGGAACTCGATCAGCTGGACTTTGAGGTAAACCATCTTCCTCATCGTCACGTCTTCTTCGCGCGTCATGTTGAGCACCTGGGGGTACTTGCCGACCGCATTGTTGATCAATGCCAGGTCGGGCTTGGAAGCCGTGCCGGTGACCACCGCATGATTGCCGACACGCTCCACACGCAGGCCAGGCATCGCGCTGAGGATCCTTCTGACCTGCACCACGGTTTCGCCCACATCTGCCGGCGCAATGCGCACAATGTATTTTTTCAGGCTGCCGTCTTTCAGCCAGATGAACAGGCTGGTGTCACCATAGGCTTCGGCGAGCAGCACTACCTCCTTGTCCAGCACGGTTGTCGACAACAGGCGCCCGTTCCCGACCGCAACACGCTGCACATTGTTCACCGGGAGCGTCCTGACCTCGCCATGGAACATTGAAATCAACACGCCGCTGTCGCCGCTTGCCGGCTCCTGGGCAGAAAGAAGTGTTGATGTGGTCGCGGCAGCAAAGAAAACTGCCATAAAAATCAATGACTTAAATTTCAGCATGGTGGTGCCCCTGGAATACGTTTTTGCCTGCTTTTATGACTTCTTGTTTGTTACTTTTGCGCGGTCGGCTGCTGAAGATACGGCAGTGCCGAGGCGGGTATGTTCGAAGGCAATGCCGGGGCCGCCGCCGCGGCAGGTGCCGCCGTGGCGGGAACACCCGGCGCGCCCGGCGGCAGCGTCAATCCCGGCACGTTCACGCTGATTGTGTTGCCCACACCACCCCCGCCCTTGCCGCCGATGATGTACTGGACGGCGCCGCCATCCACTTCTTCGGGTGTGTCGAGAACCGAAACTTTTCGGAGCAGGTTCTTGGTGTTGATTTTGCCGAGCTTGACGATTTCCTCATCGGGCTCCTTGCGCAACACCGCCCGGATGCGGCCCAGCTGCTGGGCCAGCGCAATCCGTGCCGCCTGGTCCGGAGACACTTCGAAAGTGAGATTGGAGTAGCGGATCACGCCCTGCGGAACGCCCGGCTGTGGCGCCGTGAATGCGTCAGCCTTGCGCACCGTCTGGCCGGTGGCGATGACCTTGACGCGCTGCATCAGCAACGTAATCTGCTGGTTGTTCCCGCTGAGATCGGACAGATCCGGCATGATCAGGAACAGATCGACCAGATTGCCGGGCCTGACCATCTGTGCAATGGAATTGAGCTCGTCGATGTCGATGGTGATGGCGCGGGAACCGGTTTCGATCAGCGAGGCAAAGTCCCGTCCCTTTTCTTCAACGTCGGATGTGCGCAGGGGAAGCCCGCGCTCAACGTTCCGGATCAGCTTGGCGCCTTCATATTTGTCGAAGTTGTCCGGAGTGATCATGTCGGGACTGACCAGATCGGCGGGTATGCTGCGCCCGGCGACCATGTCGCCGGTGATGGCGCTGCCGCCGGGCAGGTTCTTGCGCGGCACGACCACTTTGGCCGAGGGCCCGCCTTTGGATTTGCTGGCAAGCTCTTCCTGGATTCTTTTTTCCCTGACATCCAGGTACTGTTTGGTCAGCCAGGCCGCTGCCAGCGCCATGATGATGGCGACAAACAGCATGAGCCAGGTACGATTGATACGATCGAGTCTGAGGGCCATGTGCGGGCTTCTTTAAAGCGGAGTTATATTGTTGGAAAAAGAAATGGCCCAGGAGTACGCACCAAAAAAATCCTTGAGTGCACTGACTACATCTCCGATCGCGGAATGCACCACCCCTGATTCATCCGTGTAACTGATCAAAATCATTACCACCAGCATCACCACGATGGTGTATTCGATGCTGGCCTGACCCAGAATCCGGCGGCATCCGCGGAATCCGTGGCGTACTCCCCTGTTTTTGAATGCCCCAGTACTCATGGCTTGTCGACAAAAGTAGCCAGCACATTGCTGCCTGACGCGCCCGCTTTCCCCGGCGAAATCGTCAGATTCGCCTCATGATAACCCCGTTTCATAACGAGGACATGAGAAACACCTTTTGCTCCCTGCACGGCGCGATCCATGACGGCACCCCAGCCCTCCTCAGCCATCGTGCGCCGGTAAAAATTCAGATTGGCCTCCGGAGAATAGGTGTTTGTCAGCATGATGGTCCGGCCGGTTTTGCCCGAATCGTAATGGTCGATGTCGTTCAGCACCGTGCTGCCCGCCATGTTGGGGAATCCCGTGCCCGGCTTTTTCACCTGGCCGCCATCCGGTTTCGTGCTGACCCCCAGCAGAGCCTTGGCCCCGCGCCCGTGGGCCATCACCTGCACAGTATAAAAGCACTCCTTGCGCAGTGTGGCGATAGCCGGCATCCCGCTGACTTCGTACTCATGGGAATAAGGAGGTGCATCGCTCCACCGCTGCCGGTAAAAGGCAATCACCTGCTGCGGCGTCTGCTCTGTAGTCAATTCCTTGATTTGCATGGGCATGCCGTTCATGCGCATGTTCTCCGCCACCCACTGCACCTGGCCGACATGGGGAACCGGGAACTCCGGGCAAGGCACGGCTTTCTCCTGTCCGGATGCGGCGGTACATATTCCGGCCGCCAACAACACCACCGCCGGTCGCAATAGTCTTGCAATACAAATCCCCTGGAACATGTTCATTTCATACCATCACGGCAACATGGGTTCAACACTGCGAAAAATTACTGCAAGCGGTCCGGCGGAACCTGGTCAACCTCGATTTTGCCCAATTCCAGCACGGTGGGAGCCCGTTCCGGGGTGAACGGCACCAGTATCCAGCGCACTGCGTCCAGCACCGGGTTGCTGAGGACGGAGGTTGGCGTCAGGCCCTGCACCTGTTTTTTGACATGCGCCGCACCGTTGGCGCCCCAGCCGTTGGCAATAATCACATTGGTATCGGTAATCGACAGATTAAGCCGCGCCGGATCGGCGCCGGCCCCGCTGCCCAGTACCTCGCTGATCACAGGGGCGGTATTGGCAATATTGACCGTGGCCGTGCCCCGGTACATCCCGTCCATTTCAAGATTGAAGGGGCCGATCGCGTTGGCCACCGAGACGGCAAAACCGAGAATGGTGTTGGCGGTTCCGGGGGAAGTTTCATTGGTAATGGAATTGCTCGATCCGGCAAGCATCGCGGTACCGGCACGGTCGTACCATAACTCGCTGGTCAGGAACCGGTTCGCCATCTCCGACTGGATGGTCGCTTCGCTTTTGTCGTTGCCTTCCCAGTCACCGCTGCTTGAGGCCGACTGACCGTACCATACGGTTCGTTCCCAGGCGTTATAACGCGCGGCCTGGATCGCCGACGATTTCATGTCGGTATATTTGCCGAGCAGCGGAATGATCAGGAACAACGGGATCAGAAACAGCACCGCACCGATCACAAATTCGGTCAGCGCCTGCCCCCTCGCGGCGGACCGGCTGACACGGTGCAATGATGTCCGGGCCGACATCACGGGAAACTCTGCGACAGGATGGACGCCCCCTGCTCCAGCAGGTTGTTGTGCATCAGGCGGGCCTGCCAGTACGGGCTGTAGAGGCTGCCGTATTCAGTCTTGCCATCGCCGCGCGCAAACAGTTTTGGCGGACGCGCGAAATAGGACTGTGCCTTCGACAGGGCCTTGATCGTATTGCCCTCGGTGCCGTCAGCCAGCCACAGCTGGCCGGTATCGCCGCCACCTATGTTCATGCTGGGCGAACTGCTGATGGCAATCGTGCTCATCGGTTTCTCGACTTCGATCAACAGTTCCGGCCCGCTGGTGTTCTGGTGCGCCGTTGCAGTGGCCTGCGCACGATCCGTGACATCCCAGTATTTTTTCAGCCCGCCGTTGCTGTCCAGCGTCGCGCCCGTGCCGTTGGCGACATTGATCCAGGCCGGCGCCATGGTCAGCGGATTGACGAAAGCCGAACCATAGGCTTCGGCAAAATTATGGTTGAAATTGCCGGTCCCCGGCTGCAGGTCATTGGCCGAACCGGCCAGCGCCGCGCCGTAACCCTGCGGGGTGGGAATCGGGATCGGGATCGGCACGGGAAAGGGCACAAAAATCCATACCATCAGGATGGTAAACAAGCCCGTCGCATCGGCACCGGTCCAGCTTTTCATGTAGGTGCCGGTCTTGTTCTTCAGTTCCGTCCCGCCGCTGTGGTACATGATCATGAACATCGTGCCAAAGTTGCCGGGGATGGCCTTGGTCGGATCAATCAGTATCGGCAGCGGCCATGGATAACTGCGGAAATTGTAAAAGCCGTCCTGCGAATTGAAAATGACATTGGCCTGCCGGTCCATGGATCCGGTGACGCTGTCCGAGCCGCCTGTCGTGCCACTCTTGGTCGGATCGTAGTCGCTGGTGAAGTTATAGACGTCATAAACATGTTTGGCGCCGAAGCCGATCTGGGTCAGCGAAGTGCTGAGCCTGGCGTCGGCATCGTTTTCCCGGATGACTTCCGGGATGATCTCGAGCCACAGGGACAATGCGGTTGCCGCATGGTAAGCGGTGCTGCCGTAATAAA
>CAMBCD010000187.1 GCA_945863085.1 Bordetella parapertussis | reverse complement strand
TGTACTGGCTTGCGGGGCAGGGCTCACCGTGCATCATGCCCGTGCCGGCCGTGTGTCTGTTCAGTATCCGCGCATCCTCGGGCATGAGATCACCGCGGAGATTGTCGCTACCGGCGCCGGCGTCACCGGCCTCAAGGCGGGCGATGCAGTGACAGCGTACTTTTACCTGACCTGCGGACAGTGTTACTGGTGCCGCATCAACCGTGAAACCCTGTGCGACAACTTCGGTGGTTTCGTCGGTCGCGAGATCGACGGCGGTTACGCTGAATATATCAAGCTGCCGGAGCCGAATTTCATCAAACTGCCCGAAGGGCTGAACTGGAAAAAACATCCCGCCGAAATCGGCGTGATATGCGACGCCATCGCCACGCCCCTGAAAGTCATGCGCAAGGCGCGGGTTACACCCTCCGACACCGTTGCCGTGATTGGCGCCGGTGGCGGGCTGGGTGTACACATGCTGATGGTTTCGCGCTGGGCGCATGCACGCAAAGTCATTGCAGTGGATACCCGCGCCGCCAAATTCGAAATCTGCCTCAAGTCCGGCGCAGATGCGACCATCGATGCCTCGGACGGCAAGGTCAGCCAGCAGTTGCAGGAAATGACCGCGGGCCGGGGCGTGGATGTCGTGTTCGATTTTGTCTGTACCAAACAGAGCATCGAATCCGCCATCGGCGGACTCAACAAGGGCGGGCGGCTGGTGCTGCTGGCCGGCAACGGTGAGCGTTTCGACGCCGACGGACCGGCGATCATGCGCAGGGAAATCGAAGTCATGGGCAGCCGTTACGCGACCAAACAGGAAGTATTGGAATCGCTGGACCTGGTGGCGCGCAGCGAACTGTGGCCGCTGGTGACTGAAAAAGTGCCCATGGCCGAAGCCGAAGCCGTGCACCAGCGGCTGGAGACCGGATCGATTGCAGGCCGTGCGGCGCTGCTGATGACCTGAAGTGCTGTAATACGATTCATTACAGAAGGTTGCAGGCGCGCCGTCTTTTGTCCCGCATTTTTGTCCAGTATCAAGTCACAAAGTATGGACGCTACAAGAGACAGAGAAGTAACCCGGAGTAACATCAGTCATACGCGTTTGCAGGGGGCTGCAATGAACCGTCGTTATCCGCTGCATATCCATATTTCCACGCTGTTCCTGCTGCTGCTGCTCGTCGTTGGCGGCCTGGTCGCCGCAGTGGGCTACAAGTTGTCGCGCGACATGCTGGAAAACGCGGCAGAGGACCTGATCCAGCGTATCAGCAGCGAAACCCTGAGAGAACTGGAAGCCGTCATTGCCCCTGCCGAAATGGCAGTGAACATGCTGAGCTACAGTTCGATCAATACCGCGGGCAAGCTGGCCCCCCGCATGAACCGGATGGACGTGTTGCGCGAAGCGCTGGCCAGTTCGAACGCCCTGTCGTCGATTTATGTGGGGTACGACGACGGCGATTTCTTTTTTGTGCGCAGGATTCGCGACGCCGTCGAACGCAGCAGCCTGAAAGCGCCTGAGGGGGCGCAATTCGTGGTGCAGAGCATCGATCGTGGCGATGCCGATGATACGCAGGGCATCTTCTTTTTTCTGGGCAAGGATCTGGAAACCTTGCAAAGGGACGAACGTCCTGACTATGCCGCAGGTTATGACCCGCGCAGCCGCGGCTGGTACAAGGATGCGACAACCGCAATGGGGCAGATCAAAACCGCGCCCTACCTGTTCTTTTCCAACCGCAAGGTCGGCATGACACTGGCGGCGCGCAGTCGCGTCGGTCACAGCGTCGTCGGCGCCGATATCCTGCTCGAGACCCTCAGCGCCGCCATGGCCCGGCAAAAAGTGACGCCGGGCAGCCAGCTGGCGCTGGTCGATGGGGATGGCAATGTCATCGCCCACGAAAATGTCGCCAGCCTGGTGACCGTGTCTGCGGCGGCTGACGCCCAGCCCACGCTGACCCATATTTCAAAAATGAACGTGCCGGCGCTGCCGCTGCTGGCCGAACAGTTGAAACGCATGAAACCCGGCGAACATTTCCGTTCGCGCATGAAACTTGAGGACGGCAACTGGCTGGTTACCATCAGTCCGGTGGCGCTGGAAGGGGCGCTGCCGCTGCAGCTGGTCAATGCGATTCCCGAAAACGAACTGCTGGCAGCCGCCATCAAGCTGCGGTCAACTTCGCTGCTGCTCATCCTGCTGATCATGGCTATCGCGATCCCCGCGACCTGGTTCACCGCGAGGGCAATCGCCCGCCCGCTGCGCGCACTGACCCGCGAGGCGGATGCCATCCGCAACTTTGAATTCTCGCAGGCCGTGGAGGCGCGCTCCTTTGTCGAAGAATTTGACCGGCTCGCGACGACCATGTATCGCATGAAACGCACGATACGGCGTTTTCTCGAAATCACTGCGGCAGTCGCTGCTGAAGAGGACTTCGACCGCCTGTTGCCGATGCTTCTGAGCGAAACCCTGGCCGCGGCAGACGCCGATGCCGGTGTTCTGTACCTGGCCAGCGAAACGGTGCTGACCCCCGTGGCTGCCCGTCGCGATGACGGCACCGACTTGATCGCCGGGATGAAGCCGTTGTCCATCGCCCAGGCAGGTCCGCTGATGAGTGCGTCATTGCGGGACGCCACGGCCCACGCTGCCGAACTGCAGGTGGCAGATCTGTCAGGGCTCGGGGAACCGTTTGCGGCCATTGGTGCCAAGCAGGGCATCGCGGTGCCGCTGCTCAACCGCCGGCAACAGCTGGTGGGCATCATGCTGCTGTTGCGCCGTACACCGATTGAGAATGCGCAGTTGTCTTTCGTCAGGGCGCTTTCGGGTTCGGCGGCCGGTTCGCTGGAGACCCGGGAACTGATCAAGGCGCAGAAAGACCTGTTCGAGGCCTTCATCCAGATGATTGCCGGCGCCATCGACGCCAAGAGCCCCTACACCGGCGGCCACTGCGCCCGCGTTCCCGAACTGACCAAGATGCTGGCGCGGGCCGCCTGCGCCGAAACCAGCGGCCCGTTCCGCGATTTCCAGCTCACGGATGACCAATGGGAAGAAGTGCACGTCGCAGCCTGGCTGCACGACTGCGGCAAGGTCACCACACCCGAGTATGTAGTCGACAAGGCGACGAAGCTGGAAACGATTTACGACCGCATCCACGAAGTGCGCATGCGTTTCGAGGTCCTGAAACGCGACGCCGAGATCAGCTGCCTGAAGTCGATAGCCGACGGAGAACCGGAGGCGGTTGCCCGCGACCGGCTGGCGGCTGAATTGAAACAGCTCGATGACGATTTTTCGTTTGTGGCGATCTGCAACGAAGGCGGCGAATTCATGGCGCCGGAAAAAGTCGCGCGCCTGAAAACCATTGCGCAACGCACCTGGACCCGCACGCTCGATGACCGCATCGGCATCGCGCACGAAGAAAAGACCCGCAAGGCGCGCGTGCCGGCACCGGCGCTACCGGTGGTCGAGCCCTTGCTTGCCGACAAACCCGAGCACCTGTTTGAGCGGCGCGTCCAGGACTGCATTCCTGAAGACAATAAATGGGGCTTTCGCGTGCAAACCCCGGAACTGCTCTACAACCGCGGCGAGCTTTACAACCTCGTCGTGGCGCGCGGCACGCTGTCGGATGAAGAGCGCTACAAAATCAATGAACACATGATCCAGACCATTGCCATGCTGGAGCAGCTGCCGTTCCCGAAACACCTGCGCAATGTGCCGGAGATCGCCGGCGGGCATCACGAAAAAATGGACGGCACCGGTTATCCGAAACGGCTGAAAAAGGAAGACATGAGCCCGCTGGCACGGATGATGGCCATCGCCGATATTTTCGAAGCGCTGACTGCCGCCGACCGGCCCTACAAAAAGGGCAAGACACTTTCCGAGGCAATCAAGATCATGTCCTTCATGAAAAAGGACCAGCACATTGATCCCGAACTGTTCGATCTCTTTTTGCGTTCCGGCATCCACCGTCAATACGCCGAACGTTTCATGAATCCCGGGCAGAACGACGAGGTCAACATCGCGCAGTACCTGTCGCAGCCGGCAGCTTAATCTGTTGAGGCTTGATCCGATGCTGGCGCAGCAAAACCGGCAAGCAGGGCGTTGAACCGTGCCGGTTCGTCAGCGAACAAAGCGTGGCCCGCTGTTTCGAATATTGCAATCTGCGTCGCCGGCCGATGCTGCTGCAGGGCTTTTGCCTGGGCCGCGAACTGTGTACTGACGACATAGAGCAGTGGTTTCGGAAACGTGCGGGTGATGCTGCGCCAGTGCGTTCGTGCAACGCCGCGGGGAAATACCGAAAGGCTGGCGTCCAGGGGCATGCGCAGCGCAGCCGCGGTCAGTGCTTCAATTTCGGGTCCGCTGCGGGTTGCACCAAAAATGCCCTGCATGAAATCGGCGATGGCGGCACGGCGGTCACGCTTCAGTGCATCACGGAATGCGGAACTGGATGGAGGCTCCGGATCCTCGCCCACCGAGCTGTCGACCAGCACCAGCCCGTCCAGAGCGGCATGGCCGTGGCGATGCACACATTCCAGTGCTTCAAGCGCCCCCAGCGACCATCCAACCAGCACGACGCGCGGATAACGCGCGACGAATTCCCGCACGTCGGCGGCGCGCCGCACGATGTTGTAGCCGTCGGCGGCGACCGCTGACTCTCCCTGACCGCGCGGATCCAGCGCGGCGACGCAACGGGACTGGCCGAGAGCGAGCAACTGTTCCCGCCACACCGCCGCCGGCATCGACCAGCCGGGCACAAACGCGATGACCGTTGCTGCGTCATGCATGGTTTTTCCCGGAGGACAGGCCTCCAGCACATGCAGCTGCACTCCGTCACTGGTGGTAAAACGGGCGCTGTGTATCGTTGTATCCATCGCAGATGCCGCGTTCGCGTGATTGTCGGAAAAAACCGGAAATACGCCAGCCCAGGCCAGAAAAACAATCAGTTTAAAGCGTGCCGTGTTAGCGGGCATCCGAACCGGGTCGCGCTGCTGAGGGCGGGCGGCGTCCGATCATCAGGCTTGAGTAATTTTCGCCCCGGTCACGCTGATAACCAAAACGGAACGGCAGTGCCGGGGGACTCCCGCCGGCATATGCCTCGGCCAGTGTTATCTGGTACTTGTTTGCGAACGGCGAAATCGGCACGCCATAACTGCCATAAACACGCATTTGCCAGCCGCGCTTGCGCAGTTCCGCGTACGGCAGGCCGGTGTCATCCTGCAGCAGGAAGGTGCTGACATCGAGCAGTGTTTCCCGCATTTTCCGGAATTCGGTGATGTGCAGCAGGTACGAAGCCGATTTGAGCAGCGTCGCCGTCGGCGCCAGTTTGCGCAGATAGTCGAGGAACTGCGGATAATCGGCGAGGCTTTTGTCCGAGGCATCGAGGGAAAAGTAGATCAGCCGCCGGACCTGCGTCGAACCCGGGGCGCGGAAATCGACGGTCACGCCATCCAGATCGTGCTGCCGGCCCGTCGCATGCGGGATTGGCGACGGTCCGATTCCGACAACCTCGACCCCCGCCAGCGCCATCGACACGGCCAGTACCGGCAATATGCCGCGCAAATGGCTCGACTTGAAATCCTTTTTCATCGTGGTGGTGACGAAGTAATTCCGCGCGAACAGGTTGATCATGGTCCGCCGCATGTCCGCGAGCATTTGCGTGAACTCCTGTGGCGTCATCGCAACCGGATCCGGCATGGCGCCCACCGATTCCAGACCAAACAGCACGTAGGTGCTGCAATCGGGAAACAGGGTGTAGACGTTGAGAAAGTCGG
>CAMBCD010000186.1 GCA_945863085.1 Bordetella parapertussis | reverse complement strand
GCCGGGATTCAGCCGCAAAAGCCGGCCATTGCCGTGTTTGCTGTCGCATGGACGCCAGTTGCCGTTGTCCTGGTAATTGATGCGACCGATGCGGAGGCCTTTGCGCGTCAGCACGGTTTTCAGCGCCTCGCCGCCGACCATGGTCAGTTTGACCCGTTCGACTGCCCCTAATCTTTCAGCGAAAAGCCCAGTCCCGGTGCCGCCGGCACCTGCAGTTTGCCGTCCCTGAATTCGGGTTCCGTTGCAAAACGCGCGCGCAGTGCGACATGCGCTCCGTGCACTTCGAGCATGCCGCCATGGGCGTGGCCGGCCATCACCGGCAGGTTCACGGCCTCGAAGCCGCCGGCGCCGGTGACCGGAATTCCGTGCGCTTCGGCGCGTGCCAGGATGCGCAGCATTGCGCTGATGCCGCCGCAGAAGGCGGCATTGGGTTGCAGGATGTCGAGTGCGCCGGCATTCAGCACATCGCGGAACCACGCCGCCGACTGGATCATCTGGCCCGAGGCCAGCGGAATGCTGATTGCGTGGCGCAACTCGGCCAGCGACGGAATGTCATTGCCGCGCACCGGCTCCTCGAAAAACGCGATGTCGCAGTCCGCCACCAGTGCTGCCAGACGTTTCGCTTCAGCGACTGTAAACGCGCAGTTGGCGTCGAGCATCAGCGGCGCGTTGCCGATCGCCTTGCGCACTGCACGGATGCGCTGCGCATCTTCATCGAGGCTGCGTCCGGCGCCGACAAGGATTTTGGCACCCTGGAAACCCGCTGCCAGCGCCGCTTTGCAGGCGCTGATGAGTTCGGCTTCGGTGAATGCGGGCAGGCCGGCGGTGGCATACGCCGGCACCGCTGTGCGCGCGCCGCCGATCAGTCGTGCGACGGGTTGATTCAGAGTCTTGCCCTTGATGTCCCACAGCGCCAGGTCCAGCGCCGACATCGCGGACACAAACACGCCGGTGGACTGGCGCGGATTGAATTTTTTTGCGAGTGTTGTCGTGACCGCCTCGATGTCCAGCGGATCCAGCCCCTTGGCGGTCGCAGCAATGCCGCCGTTCAGCAAGTGCGCAACCTGGTCAGCGAGGAATCGCCCGGTGACCCCGGTGCCGGTTACGCCGTTGTCCGTGGTGACCAGGCAGCGCAGGAAGGTCAGGCTTTCCCCGCCGGCATAGGCGTCTGCGGCACGGGCGGGTTTGATGTGTTCGACTGCGGCGGTGATTTGCTGGATCTGCATGGTGTGTTCAGGGCGCCCTTGTTTCAGTTCAGCGTGGCCGCGATTTTGCGGATTTCCTCGGGCGGACGTTCACCGGCAAGCGGCGTGCCGGGCATCAGGTGTTTGCCCATCGCCAGCGGGCCGACCAGCACCGGCTCGAAACCGGCATCGCGAACCAGCCGGCTTGCCAGCGTAATCGCCGCGGCGTCGTCCCCCGCCATCGGCATGCCGGAGCGCGGGCCGGGGCGTTGCGCGGCCTCACCCATGCGCGCAGCACCCACCGCATTGAAGGCGCGCACGATGCGCGCTCCCGGCAGCAGTTCGGCCGTGGCGAGGCTGGCGCCTTTTTCGCGTGCCCAGTTGGCGATTTCACCGTCGCGGTTGGGAAAGGGATTGCAGGTGTCGATCACCGCCTTGCCCTTCAGCAGGTCGGCGAGATCCCTGCCGACTTGGGGCAACGCGCCATAGGGCACCGCCACCAGCAGGATTGCACCGAATGCCGCTGCCTCGCGCGGCGTGCCGGCGCGGGCGTTGGCGCCGATGCCGGCGGCGAGTTTTTTGTCCTGATCGATGTCCAGCGATGAAAACATCACCGTGTGTCCGGCCCTGACCCATGTCGTGCCCAGCGCACTGCCGACGCGGCCGGAGCCGATGATGCCGATTTTGAGTTTGCCGGTGTCAGCAGCAAACGACGGCAGACTGCCGAGTATCAATGTGGCGGCGGCAGCCTGCAGGAAATTGCGGCGCTGACGGATGTAATGAACGGTCATGGTCAAGCTCCTCGAATAAAAATTCAATGTATCCGCAACTGGCGGGTCAGGCTTTGAGCATGCTGCGCAGCTTGGCCACTGCCGCGCCCGGCGAGTTGAAAATCGGAATGCTGCTCACCGCCGCGACGGCAGGTACGGCACGC
The DNA here is from genome assembly GCA_945863085.1 of Bordetella parapertussis. The sequence goes on along the minus strand of CAMBCD010000186.1, from coordinate 3,627 downwards.
GACAGTGTGAACTGTGCCAGCACGATGACATCGCAATCCCGGATTTCACGTGCGCGGGCGGCGACCAGCGCGTCGTGTGTGGCTGCATCACCACCGGCCAGCGCATCGAACGCTCCCTCGACGACATAGGGCAGCAGCTCGACCTTTTGACCGCGTGCGGCGGCCATTTCCAGGATCTCCGCGGAAATCGACGGGATGGTCGGCCCCACCGTCGCCATCACCGCGATGCGCGATCCGGCTGCAAGGGCCTGTTCGATCATCGCATCATTCGGTTTGAGGATCGGCACCTCGAATTCGGCGATGCAGCTGTCGATCACTTCGCGAAAGGCGGAACAGGTAAACAGGATGCCGTCAGCCTTGCGCGAAACCATGTGCCGCGTCAGCCTGCGGAAGACGTCGTACATCTCCGGCACCACACCGCCGGCCTCGCGTATCCACGTGAACAGGCCGTCATCGAGCAGGTTGCTGATGCGCGCTTCCGGCCAGTCGGCGGCAAAGGCGCGGACGGCGGCGTCCATCGCGTCCTTGTGGACGCTGAAGAGTACGATGTTGGGGTTTTGCGTCATGGCAACTGCTTCCGCCAGTAAAGGGAGAGGGTTGATGTTATCGCGACTTCACCTCAAAGTGTGTCCGTTCGCAGGCGTTTAGCGGAGGGGCGATGGATGTGGACACGGCACGGAATCCGCTTCCATAATTCATGTATCAGCACAGACTCAGGCACAAGGCACCCATGGCAGGACCCAACGACCGGCTGGACAAAGTCATTCTCGATGCCCGGCGCGCCGCCGACCAGCGCGCGACGGGTTACCGGGCGCAGGCGCTGAAACTGTATCCTTGGGTCTGCGGCCGCTGCGCGCGCACGTTCACCAACAGCAAGCTGCAACTGCTCGAAGTGCATCACAAAAACGGCAATCACGACGACAATCCGCCGGATGGCAGCAACTGGGAGCTGCTGTGCACCTATTGCCATGAGCATGAACACTCCAAGATCAAGGATGCGGCGGGGCGCAGCGATGCGCGAACCGAACTGCCGGCGGCGACGTTTAATCCCTTCGCCGACCTCAAGGCCAGGCTGGAAGGGAAGCTGCCCCCGCGCAAATGATGCAAATCACTGCCTGATCCCGAAAAACATATCCGATGAATGCTGCCCTGCTGCAAGCCGCGGGTATTGCGGTTGTGGTGTACGCATCGACCAATATCGACGACCTGCTGATACTGGCGGTGTTTTTTGCCGATCCCCGGGTGCGGATCGGCGCCGTGATTGCCGGGCGCTTCATCGGGCTGGCCGTGCTGGCGCTGCTCAGTGCCGGCGCCGCGCTGCTGGCGATGGCCGTGCCGGCGGAATGGATTGCCTTGCTGGGCTTGGTGCCGCTGGTTCTGGGATTACGCCTGCTGCCGGCACTGTGGGGCAGGGGCAATGATGCCGGCGCCGGTCCGGATGATGCACCGGCCGCGCCGCGCCAGGGTTTTTTTGCGCAGGCATTCACGGTGGCAGGGGTCACCCTCGCCAACGGCGGCGACAACCTGGGTGTCTACATTCCGCTGTTTGCGACAGCACCGCAGGCGATCATCACTTACGTACTGGTATTCGCCGTGATGACTGCTGCCTGGTGCGCGCTCGGTTATCTGGCGGTGAACAATCCGCTGATCGGCAGCCGCATCCGCCGCCACGGCCATGTGCTGCTGCCGGTGGTACTGATTGCACTGGGGTTATATATCCTGTCCGGCGCTGTCGGACTGATACGGTAGGCGAATCTGCCGGCACGACGTGCTTCCGCGCAGCAGCCGGCATCGACCATGCGAGCCGATGTTTCTTTGCTGCCGGCTTGTTTATACTGGCGTGCGCCAACATAACATCCGGCACGCGACCAATACCGCTGCACGGCATTTCACCGAACAAACAGGGCGCTTTTTTGCCAGAACATGAGTATCAGACTGCGCCCGGCAAACCACCGGTGCTGCGTGCCGTCCTTGGTGATTTCTCAGGCGGTTTTGCCGCAGCACTGACGGTTCTTCCGCAGGCCATGGCGCTGGGGCTGCTGGCATTCACTGCACTGGGTCCGGCCTGGACCGCCTTCGGCCTGATCGCCGGGGTGTTGTCTTCGGTGGTGGGCAGCTTTGCCGCAGGCCTGATTCCGGCAGCGCGCAGCCAGATCATGAGTGCGCGCACCTCGGCCGCCGTTGTTTTCGCCGGCATTCTTGCCACGCTCGCTGCGCATCCGCTGCTGCAGACCGCGCAGGGGCCGGATGTGCCGCAGGTGCTGACCCTGGCATTCATCGCGGTATTCCTCGCCGGCCTGTTCCAGATCGGATTCGGGTTGCTGGGATTCGGACGTGCCATCAAGTTCGTGCCATACCCGGTCATTGCCGGTTTCATGAACGGCATTGCATTGCTGATGTTTGCATCACAGCTCGGACCGGTACTCGGTGTGGAAATCGGACGCTCGCCGGCCGATATCCTGGATGATCCGTCGCTGGTGCATCCGGCAAGCCTGCTGGTCACCGCTGCTGTTGTGGTGGTGGTCATCTACGCACCGCGGTTCATCCGCAAGCTGCCCGCGCTGTTCTGCGGCCTGATTGCCGGCGTGGCCCTGCATTACCTCGTGGACTGGGCCATGCCGGGTACAGCCGGTCCGGTCATCGGCTCGCTGCCGGCCGTGGAGTTCGCGCCGCGCGAACTGATTGCGATGTTCCATCTCGCGGGTCGCGACGAATTCGGTGTCTGGGTCGCGTTCCTGCTGCCCAGCGCGCTGCTGCTGGCGGCAGTCATATCGCTGGACGGTCTGCTTGCCGCGGTGGTGACCGATTCGGTGATACGCAGCCGCCACGACAGCAACCGCCTGCTGCAGGGGCAGGGTATCGCGAGCGCGCTGGCGGCGGCGTTTGGTGCCCTGCCGCCGGTGATGAGTACCTATGCCCGTGCTGTCAATTATCTTTCCGGCGGGCGTACATCGCTGTCCACCCTGTTTTACGGCCTGATCATGCTCGCCGCGGTTTTTGTGCTGCAGCCGCTGCTTGCGCGTATTCCCGTGGCAGCCCTTGCCGGGGTCATCATCTACACCGCGTGGACCCTGATCGACCGCTGGACCCGCGACCTGCTGCGCCGCCTCGCCGCAGACGGCGTGGATCGTCGCGAAATCCTGTTCAACCTGGCGGTGGTGGCGGCGGTGGCACTGTCGCTGCTGCTGATCAACATGATGGTGGCCTTTGCCGTGGGCATCGCCGCCGCGGTGCTGCTGCTGCTCATCAAGCTGAGCGGTTCGCCGGTGCGCCGCGCGCTGGACGGCACCGTGCGCGCGTCGCTCAAGGTGCGAAGCCCGGAGGCTCGCGCAATGCTGCAGCCGCTGGCGCGGCAGATCCGCATTTTCGAGCTCGAGGGCACCATATTTTTCGGCACTGCCGACTGCCTGCAGACCGATATCGAGAACCTGCCTGAAGATACACGTTACGTGATCCTCGATTTTCGCCATGTCACCGACATCGACGCCAGCGGGGCGCGGGCGCTGGAGACCCTGGGCCATGCGGCGGCGCAGCGTGGCATGCCTGTGCTGCTCAGTCATATTCGTGATGACGGGGTGCATGGCCGCTTCCTCCATGCGCTCGGCATCAGCGGTGCAGTGCCGCCGG